>NZ_JADEVX010000123.1:0-13213 GCF_015207925.1 Microcystis sp. LEGE 00066
TACAATCCGACATATAGTTGATTCTGATAGTTCCCAGCTTGTACCAATGTGAAAATATGTTCTATATTCTCGCCAATATTCTAACGTTACTAAAACTTGTTCTTCTATAGATAGTTTAGGTTTCGGTCCCCTTTTAGATGGTGAATTAGAGTCGGCTTCAACACTTTTTACTGATTCTACCATCTTTCTATAGGTTTGTTTATACACACCGAAACGGCGTTTGAATTGTTCATCTGATAAGTTTTGATAATCCATAATTTTGCTAATAAACATAGCAAAATTATAGATGATTTCCTGACCTAAGATCACATTTTATTCTTTTTTCCACTTCAATCTAAGAATTGAGAAAAAAGCAAAACCCTCCATTATACCATAAAAAAATTATGCAAGAGGTCTAATAAAGGGGTAGGCATAACTTAAACGAGGGTGTTATGGTAAAAAAATACTATCGTGACATTTCTTCCTAAAATTACTCTATTCCTAGACGGTACTTTATGGATGGTCTGGTATCTGTTCTAGATATAGGGGGGACTTATCGTGCCAATCTAGATTATCGTTGTCGTGTTCCTGTGGGCAAAAAAGTAGTAAATTAGTAGGTCGGGTTGAGGTCACGAAACCCGACAGAAACCCTCAGTTGTTGGGTTTCACTTCGTTCAACCCAACCTACGCAAAAAGATCTACCAAAATAAACCGTCTCTATCCAAATTCGCTCGCTTCTTCAATATTAATAATCACTTCCTCTAAAGTTTCACCCTGACTCATACATCCGGGTAGATTGGGAATTAGTGCCGTGTATCCGCCTTCTTCTTCCGGATAAATTGAAATCGGATATTTAAGAGATAAAAAGTATTCTAATATTGGTTGTTCCATCGATAGGTCTAAATAGGTCTAACCGAGTCGCCAATTTGAGGGTTTTCAAAAGGTAACGTTTCGGATAATTCCCATACTAGCAGTTTATTTAACAATTCACGATTTATTAGCTCGGATATTGGCTTTTTATCGTTCTTAGAATTCGCTCCTACGGCTCTTTTTATGAATTTTCCTATCAAATCGGACGGGGTTTCTTGTTCTTTAAGCAACAACTCCAGCAATCTAGATCCTTTATTATTGGCTCTATCCGATTGTAAAATCGATATTTTTTCTTGAACAAAAGTAATTGTCCCCGTCCCTCTCACTAAGTCAAGATAGCCTAAAGACTCACCAGTCTGAAGATCTTTTATTTCCTCTTCGCTGGTATTGTAAACTAACATTCTTTGACCTTCTCGAATTCCACTAATTTCACCTCTATTGATCACTAATTTATAGTCATCAATAACCTTAACGACAGTGGCTGGAAAGGTTCCTTTAGGAGATAAAAGGGGAGTTTCTGTGACGTTTTCCATTATATTGACTTCATCAAGACAAAAATAATCTGCATAGCCGTTTTTCCTAAAGTGGTTTAACCCAATCTCCAATTTTAGGATTTTCAAATGGCTTTGGTTCATCAAATTCAATGATTTCCGCTTTTTCTCTCGGTGATGCCAGAAGATAAAAAGGATTTGAATTATCTAACTTTCTTCGGAATGTCTGTTTTTTATCGGATTCGATCGTAGCCATATTATCCTGTACATTTATGACCCGACCCGTACCTTTGACAATTTCTAGATAACCTAAAGATTCTCCCGTATTAGGGTCTATAATTTCTTCCTCGCTTATCCCATATATCAATACTCGGCGACCCACTTTAATTCTATTTCGTTCGCCTCGATTCATGACTAATCGATACGGATCAAGGATATTAACTATCTGGGCGGGGAATGTACCTTTAGGCGATAATAATGTCGTTTCAGTGAGGTTTTCCATGTTTCTTCTAGGGTTGACCGGTATTGAAATTTCTAGGAATGCTAGGCTTGATGATTATTTTTTCAATTAATTTGGGATCGTTTCCATCTAGGGCATCGATAATATTTTGATAGTTAGGATACGGCTGATTTAGAATAGCTTGTATTTTTCCATCACTTTGGATCACGTTTACGAAACCTATTGCAATTAAATTTTCAAACCCGTCAGCATCCGTGTAGTAGAAAGAAATATAGATATCATCCGCGAATAAATCTGATGCTTCCAGTAAGCATAGAATATTATTATTCGCATCCTTTTGAACTCTTAGAATTTTAGGGATAATGCGCTGTTTAATTTCAGTCTCTAGCTTTTGGTTTACCTCCTGAAGTTGCTTAACTTCTGCCTCTAATTTTTGTTTCTGTCTAAGAAGCGTGTTAACAGCACTTAACAAAGTGGCTATAAACAGTAGGGTGAAGAAACTGACAATAATTACTAGATCTAGAGGAATAGAAGTATTGAATGGATAACGAATTAAAGCAATACTTCCTAAAAATCCAAGAAGACCGAGTAAAACCCCTTGAATTTCGTTAAAACTAGACCAAATTAACCCCCAAAAGTTATTTTTCATCTTTTTTGAAAACTCAAGAGACCGGTGATTAGCCAGTCTCTCAAGTCTTATATATCTATTCTACTCGATTCCTTCGATACGGTCCTCCACTTCCTGATAAAGTTCCTGTAAGCGGTCTAAATTCTCTTGAGAAGTTTCCCAATAACCGCGACCATTAACTTCTAGCAAGGTTCCCACCATCTTGCGGAAAGAATTAGGATTGAGATTCATCAGACGCTGACACATCTCCTCATCTTGAATAAAGGTGGTGTTGACATCTTCATACACCCAATTATCCACCGCGTCAGCAGTTGCCGACCACCCCATAGTATTAACCAAACGCTTCGATAACTCTCGGACCCCCTCATAACCGTGACTTAACATTCCCTCATACCATTTGGGATTGAGTAACTTGGTGCGGGTATCCAAGCGCACCGTTTCCGATAAAGTACGCACCTGAGCATTAGCCGTAGTAGTATCAGCAATATAGGCCGCTGGTTTTTTGCCATCATCGCGTAAACTAGCGACAACTTTCGTCGGATCCGAGTCGAAATAGTGGGAAACATCAGTTAAACTAATCTCGCTAGAATCCAAGTTTTGGAAAGTCGCTTCCGCAGTTTTTAAGGATGCTTCAAACAACTGACGATTATCGGCCATCATCCCCGGATTATCAGAATCGAAAGCAAAACCCTTGCGGTTGAGATACATATTCTGTAACTCTTTTTCCTCTTCCCAACTGCTATTTTCCACCGCGAGATTGATGTTAGAAGAATAGGAACCGGAAGCATTAGAAAAAATGCGGGTGGCTGCCTGTCGAACCGTTAAACCCATATCTTTTGCCTGTTCAATAGCGTGTTTGCGGACATAATTCATCTCCATCGGTTCCTCTGCTTCCGCGGCCATTTTTACGCCTTGGTCAAGCAAGTTCATCTGATTGATAAATAAATCCCGGAAAACACCAGAACAATTGACCACCACATCAATGCGCGGTCTTCCTAACTCCTCAAGGGGAATTAACTCCAACTTATTCACCCGTCCCAAAGCATCGGGAAGGGGACGAACCCCCACCATCCAGAGAATTTGTGCTAGGGATTCCCCATAAGTTTTGATATTATCCGTTCCCCAGAGAACACAAGCGATGGTTTCCGGATACTTACCGCCATTATCCAGTTTTTGCCGTTCCAACAGACGATCTACCACAATTTTAGCCGATTTTACCGCCGCTAGGGTCGGGATAGACTGGGGATCTAAAGCGTGGATATTTTTACCCGTCGGTAAAACTCCGGGGTTACGGATGGGGTCGCCACCGGGACCGGGAAGAACGTATTCCCCTTCTAATGCTTTTAATAGCGCCCCTAATTCATTATCGGCACAAACCTGTTCTAAACAGAATTCTAGGTATTCAAACAGGGGTTTTAACGCTTCCGAATCAACTTTTGGATAACCCATCGACCGTAAAGTTTCGATCCAAGGCGATTTCTTGCCTATATTCAAGAAATTCAGCTTAGAAAGCATTGATACCCGACCTGACCCGTCGGTTTGGGACTCGACTAAAGCGGAGACGGCAGCGCGAGTCGCGAGGGTGATGTTTTGCAGTAATTCCACATCCTCCAGCACCCCTCGATCGCTATTGCGATAAACTTCCTCTAGATCCCGGCCGATGCTGTTAGCAATAATCCGGGGTAAGGAAAGTAAATCGTCTTCTTCCCGGTCTAAACTGGCAATATTGACCAAAGTTGCCACCGCTTCGAGCGCTGAGGGGGGTTTCCCGATAACGTGAAGTCCGCAGGGAAGTAAGCGCGATTCAATTTCCATCAGTTTACGATAGACCGAACCGACGATATTATCCCGTTCCTCTTGACTGAGATGGGCAGTGTCACCATCAGGTAAACTTATATCTTTGTCAAGATTGACCAATAAACATTTATCGACAATGGTATTGACAATTTGCACCCCACGCCCACTATCCTTCAGGGTTTGGTAGGAACCGATCAACTCGCTTAGTTCTTTTAACCCTTTGTAAAGTCCGGCATTTTCTGCGGGGGGAGTGAGATAGGAGATAGTTTCCGCATAACTACGACGTTTAGCGATCGTAGCTTCGCTGGGGTTATTAGCGGCATAATAGTAGAGATTGGGAATCATCCCGATGAGGTTATCGGGGTAGCATTCTCCAGACATTCCCATCTGTTTCCCCGGCATAAATTCTAGGGAACCGTGGGTGCCAAAATGAAGAACCGCATCTGCTTTCCAGACTTGATTGAGATAGGTATAGTAGGCTGCAAAACCGTGGTGGGGACTAGCAGAACGAGAAAAGAGCAGACGCATCGGATCCCCCTCATAACCGAAGGTAGGTTGAACCCCAATAAAGACGTTACCGAACTCTTTCCCGTAGATTAATAGATTTTGTCCATCACTGTTGAGATGTCCAGGTGGTAGTCCCCAATTTTCCTCTAAACGGACAGAATAGGGGGTTAAACGCTCGTATTCCGGTACAGACATCCGATAGGCGATATTTAGCTCCGGACTATGGTATTGTGCGGTGGCATCATGGATTACCGCTTCCATCAGTTCCCGGGGAGATGCGGGTAAGTCCTGCAAGTCATAACCATTATTTTGTAAAGCTTGCATCACTTCGTAGATGGAACCGAACACATCTAGATAGGCTGCGGTTCCCACATTCCCTTTATCGGGGGGGAAACTAAAGACGGTGATGGCGACTTTTTTATTGAGTTTCGGTTTCTTTCTTAGGTTAGCCCATTTTAGCGCCCGTTGAGCGATCGCTTCTATCCGGTCCTGTAAAGCGATCGCTTTACCCGTCGCCCCATCCCGGCCCGATAATATAATAGGTTCGATCGCACCGTCTAATTCCGGAATAGCAATCTGTAGCGCCACTTGAATCGGGTGTAAACCTAAATCGCTTTCTTCCCATTCCTGAGTGGTTTGGAAAACTAGCGGTAACGCGCACATATAGGGACGATTGAGACGTTTTAAGGATTCTATCGCTTTCGGGTGATCTTGTCGCGCTGGACCTCCCACTAAAGCAAATCCTGTCAGGGAAATTACCGTGTCAACGATAGCAACCGCTTCCACTCCTTTTAAGCTTTTATCCCAGAAATATTCCTCTACCGGTTTAGAAAAGTCTAATCCCCCGGCAAAAACGGGAAGGACTCGCGCACCCATAGACTCGAATTCCTGCACGAGAGCGACATAATGAGCGTCATCACCAGTAACGAGGTGAGTTCTCTGTAAAATTAAGCCAACACAGGGAGCCAAGGGGTCTTTTAGGTCATCGGCAATATCACTGCGGTTATTGTACCAAGCGAAGTATTCCTTGACATCCTCGAACATTTTCATGGATAAAGGATGCCAGATACCCATATCCGGATAAACTACCGGTTCCTTGTAAACTACGCTGTCATCCTTGTTATCGAAGACGTACTTATCGGCCAACATTAACAGGAAGTTCTCTAAATTTTCTGCGGAACCTCCCAGCCAATACTGGAAACTTAACATAAAGTTGCGTGCGTCCTGAGCTTTTTCCATGGGGAGATATTTCAGGACTTGCGGTAAGGTTCGCAATAACTTTAACATCGCATCTTGGAAACCAGCGCCGGAGTTTTCCCTGCGCTTTTTCATAAAGTTAGCGATGACACTCTTAGACTGTCCCAATTGTGCCATAGAAAAGCTGCCTAATTTATTTAAGCGCATTACCTGGGGCATAGAGGGAAAGACGATCGCCGCGTCTAATTTATCCCGATGGGGACTGACAGCGGCCACAACTTTATCGGCTAAATCTTCGATAAAGATGAGAGAAGCAATGAAAATATTAGCTTTGGCCACATCCTCCTGAAAATTGCGATAATTTTCCCCATCGCGCAGTTCTTCGATTAAATAACCACTAATTTCGATCGCTAGTTTTGGGTTGTTAGCGTTGATTTCCCTGACCGCACTACTCAGCGCACTTTGGTACTGAGGTTCTAGCACGACATAGACCACCTTGACCAGCGATCGACCATTCAACCCGTCGGGAACTATATGACGAATGGTGGACTTGACGTGAGTGAACATATATGATGGTTCTCCTTATTATTGCTGAGTCTGGTATGAAGTGATTTTCGTCATCTGATGACGATCGCCCTTTGTTTAAGGTATTTGGATATATATGTTTCTGTTTTGTATCAGAAAATGTCACCCAAGTGAGTATTTACTCTGGGTTTTGACACAATTCGATAAATATCTTGCCATATTTTGTAACAGATGGTAAAGAGCTTTTTGAGTAACTACTCAGGCTTTCCTTTACAAAAATTAATATTTAATCTATTGACTTTTAATCTCTTCGGGTCTAATTCCCCGCCGCTCGCGGCGTACAATAGAAAAATGAGTGAATACATCCATAAGAGCCATAATGTAAGTGTTTTGCTATATCATTTAGTGTTCCCAGCCAAATATCGTAAAGCCGTTTTCGACGAACAGGTAGATAGCTTGTTGAAAGAAGTCTGTCTAGAGATGGAAAAACGATACGAGATAAAGTTTGTAGAAATTGGAGTGGATAAAGATCATGTGCATTTTCTGGTGCAATCAGTACCGACCTATAGTGTGACAAGGATAGTGACAATGATTAAAAGTATAACGGCGAGAGAAATTTTCAAAAAGTGTCCTCAAGTGAAAAAGCAGTTGTGGGGAGGAGAGTTTTGGAGTGATGGATATTACGCAAGTACGGTAGGAAAGCATGGGGATGAAGGTATGATAGCGAGATATGTAAAAGAACAAGATAAAGAATACCTGCAGCTACACCAAAATCTACAATTGAGTCTATTTTGATTCTGATACCCCGTCCGCTTGCGGCGGGGTAGTTCATTTACAAAAATGTTATTGGATAACACCTCAGACGAGATGTCGCTGTTCAAAGATGATCAGGGTTAGGATCTGACTAATTCAACGTAATTAATTAAATTATATTAATTTTCTATAAAATACTTGACTTCACTCCGTGTCCCTATTCTGACAGGTGTAGGTTTATTACAAAGAGGTGAGCCAGCAATTCTCATTTTGAAACGATTTTGCGTTGTTTCAGCGATCTAGAGATTCGTTAAGAATTATTAACCCCTCTAGGTGCAAGGGTTTTAATGTCATGAAACCTTAAAATGAGAATTGCTGTCCAGGAATAAATCTAAAAACCTTGTTGGATAAGGCTTTTAGACTTTTTTGCCCTCAAAAAGTGCTGACCATTGGAGTGATCGGGGGTAAAATCCCTAGGCTTTTTCCCTGAAAATTAGGTAACTGACTACCTCAAAATCGGCAAAACCCTACACCCCACACCCTGCCCCCACCAACAAACTTTTTCAGCAGACCCTAGTTAGGTAATTCCCCAAAAAGTTGCCGATATTTTTGCAGTTTTGCCTCCATTTCTACTAACTGCTGATTAGCCTTTTCAGCCCGCTGGCATTCATTTTCAGCCCGTTTGCGTTCATTTTCAGCCCGTTGCTTTTCCTGCTCCAGTAGTTGATTAATTTCGCTGTAGGACAAAAATTGAGTACCATCAGGACGATAAATTTTTAACTCGTCGGTTAAGTCAAACCGAATGCCTAAACGGGGACTCACCCAATTATTAACCTCACTAACACTGTCTAAACTGTCACCAATTCGCTGCCAAGCTTCTAGACTATTATCATCGGGATCATAGACGTAGTATTCTTGGACTCCATAGCGATCATAAAATAGCAATTTTTTGGCCATTTCGATGGAGGTGTTACTGGGAGAAAGAATCTCAAAGACGACTTGAGGAGCAAGATTATCTTCTTGCCATTGTTTATAGGAACCTCGATCGCCTTTCGGTCTGCCAAATACTACCATCGTATCAGGAGCGGCAGCAATTTTCGGCTGGCCTTCCACGGGATACCATAACAGATCCCCCGCTACAAATACCTGGGGATCATCGATATATAACCAGTCGATATTCTGCTTAATCGTCACTATCCAGTGAAATTGTTTAGTATTATCTGCCATCGGTTTACCGTCGCTCTCAGGATAGATAATCTCGTTTTTGTTAACTTGACTAACCATGGGGAATACCTGCCGAACTCATTGGGCTATTTTCATTATATAATAAGTTTGAACTAAGTAAGGAAAAGACCAATCTTGATTTTAGAACTAGAGCAAGTAAATTTAGCTATCCGACGGGGCAGTACTTATCTGTTAGAAGATATTACTTTTAGCATCAAGCAAGGAGAAAAGTTAGCTATTGTCGGAGCATCTGGGGCAGGAAAAACGACTCTTTTGCGATTGTTAAATCGTTTGCAGGAACCAAGCACGGGAAATATTTATTTTCAAGGTAAATCGATTAAGGAAATACCGGTTATTTCCCTGCGACAACAGATATTTTTATTGCTACAAGAGTCGAAGTTATTAGGAATGAACGTTCGAGATGCCCTCGCTTATCCTTTGCAATTAAAAAAACTTACTCCTGCTGAAATTAATCAGAGAATTGACCATTGGACATCCCTATTAAAAATTCCTCAACAGTGGTTTGAGCGCGGGGAGTTAGAATTATCTTTAGGACAAAGACAATTAGTGGCAATTACCAGAGCTTTGCTGTTAGAACCGAGCATATTGTTATTAGATGAACCCACCTCTGCTCTAGATACAGGAACGGCCAGCAGGTTATTAGAAGTATTAAATAATCAAAGTTCAATGACCATAATTATGGTCAATCATCAACTGGATTTTTTAGAGGAATTTGCCGAGCGAGTCATTTATCTAGAAGCGGGAAAAATTGGATCAGATTGCCTCGCCAATCAATTAGATTGGTTAGGGTTAAAAACTCAGTTAATTGATTTAGAAAAATCTCGACAAAGTGACAATTGGTAAGATTAACTTAAAATTGCTGCGCCCTCCTGAAAAACTAATAATTCTCCTGAATTAATCGTTGTCCAAACTTCATTATCAGTTAAGGGAGTAGTGGCAATAATTGCCACTTGATCGCCCGGACGAGCTAAAACTTGAAAATCAACGCTAATATCTTCATCAATTAAATGAGCAGCGGCAAAAGGATACTGACGGATTATATAGCTTAATTTTGTCGAACAATGGGCAAAAAAATGTTCACCATCGGATAAAAGATAATTAAAAATTCCTTGACAAGCGATAGAGTTTGTGATAGTTTTTAGGACTTGATAAAGTTGCTCTAGGGAAGGTTTGCCCTGGGGAAAAGTCTCTCGCAGGGTATTAAGAATTAAACAAAAAGCTTTTTCCGAATCTGTGTCCCCAACTGGTTGATAAAAATCTCCCGCAGCCGGTGAGAAATTTTCTAAATTACCATTATGGGCAAAAACCCAATATTTCCCCCACAATTCCCGCCGAAAAGGATGACAGTTTTCTAGTTTAATTTCTCCTTGGGTAGCTTTGCGAATATGGGCGATAACATTGGTAGAATGGATGGGATAGTTTTTAATTAATTCCGCAATCGGAGAAGCGATCGAGGGTTTAACATCAATAAAAGTTCGACAACCTAAACCCTCAAAAAAAGCGATTCCCCAACCGTCTCGATGTTCGTCGGTTTTTCCTCCCCGCGCACAAAATCCCTCAAAGGAAAAACAGATATCCGTGGGGACATTACAATTCATGCCTAGAAGTTGACACATAGTTGCTTGAGTTTGAACATCAGATGCGTGGAAAATTATTTACTGCCAGCAGCCGTGACAGGAGACAGGAGAATTTCTTCCAGCTGCCTCTTGCCCATCCTAGCTAAGAAATTAATCTGGCACTACTGCTAATTAGGGTTTACTGAAAAAGTTTCTTGGTGGGTGTTGGGTTTTACCGATTTTCAGAAGGTTTTTAGATTTATTCAGCCAATCCTAATTAGGGTATGCTGAAAAAGTTTTTCGTGGGGACAGGGTGTGGGGTGTCGGGTGTGGGGTGTAGGGTTTTACCCATTTTCAGACGGTCAGTTACCTAATTTTCAGGGAAAAAGTACCTAAATTTTACCCCCGATCCCTCCAATGGTCGGCACTTTTTAAGGGAAAAAAAGTCTAAAAGCCTTATCCAACAAGGTTTTTAGATTTATTCAGTAAACCCTAATTAAATCAACCTCTGAAAGACAAAAAAGGCAAAAAATCAGATTTTTAGCGATAAAATGACATTTTTTTGCCTAAAAAGTCCATTTATTGGCTTTTACTGCCTTTTATCTTCCCGCATCCCTGTTTTAACCCCCATGAATCCCAACTGGGCGATCGAGATTAATTTTTTGGCCTGCTTATTCGATAAAATAGGAAATTAGGCCATCTAATCAAATCTGTATCCTTAAGGCTATGACAATTATTTCTCGATCGATCCCCCAATCACCCACTAAATCCTCGTCTATCGGCGGCTGGCGCGGTTTGATCGAAGAATATCGCCAATTTCTGCCCGTAAGCAGTAAAACCCCTGTAATTACCCTCCTAGAAGGCAATACACCCCTGATCCCCGCCCCCTATCTCTCAGCACAAATCGGGCGCGATGTCAAGGTTTTTGTCAAATATGATGGTTTAAATCCCACCGGCAGCTTTAAAGACCGAGGCATGACCATGGCCATCTCGAAAGCTAAAGAAGAAGGGGCAAAAGCCGTGATTTGTGCCAGCACTGGGAACACCTCGGCGGCGGCGGCAGCCTATGCAAGACGTGCGGGGATGCGGGCCTTTGTGATTATCCCCGACGGTTATGTGGCCTTAGGAAAATTAGCCCAGGCTTTATTGTACGGAGCGGAAGTCATCGCTATTAATGGCAACTTTGATGATGCCCTCAAGATTGTCCGCCAACTATCAGAAAATTATCCCGTAACTTTAGTCAATTCCGTCAATCCCTACCGTTTAGAGGGTCAAAAAACCGCCGCTTTCGAGATTGTCGATGTCTTGGGTAATGCCCCCGACTGGTTATGTATTCCCGTGGGCAATGCGGGCAATATTAGCGCCTATTGGATGGGATTCTGTCAGTATCACCAGATAGGCAAATGCGACCAGCTGCCGAAGATGATGGGTTTTCAGGCCGCTGGGGCTGCCCCTTTTATCTCCAAACAACCGGTTGACCATCCCGAAACCCTAGCCACCGCTATCCGTATCGGCAACCCCGCTAACTGGGAAAAAGCCTGGGCCGCTAGTCACGCTAGTCAAGGGCAATTTCATGCGGTCAGCGATGAGGAAATATTGGCAGCCTATCGGATTTTAGGTGGCCAAGAGGGGGTTTTCTGTGAACCGGCCAGCGCCGCTTCTGTGGCAGGATTATTAAAAGTGCATCAACAGGTTCCCGATGGGGCCACCGTAGTGTGTGTTTTAACGGGAAATGGCCTAAAAGACCCAGATTCGGCGGTAAAACACAGCAATAATCAACTAAAATCTGGGATTGCGCCCGAATTAACCCAAGTGGCTCAAATTATGGGCTTCTAAGCTAACGTTAATTCGGGTTAAGCAGTGCTTCTATAAAACTCCCTTAGAACTGGGAATTATACCGGCGCGACGGGGATCGATCGCTATGGCCCCACTCATCGCCCGGGCAAAAGCTTTAAAAGTAGCCTCAATAATATGATGGGAATTAATCCCGTCTAATTGGCGAATATGTAGGGTCATTTGACTGTGATTGACCAAAGCAACGAAAAATTCCCGCACTAGCTGAGTATCGTAGGTTCCCACTCTTTGGGTGGGAATTTCTAGACCATAACTGAGGTGGGGGCGACCGGAAAAATCGAGGGCAACCTGCACTAAAGCTTCATCGAGAGGGGCGACAAAATGCCCGAAACGGACGATCCCTTTTTTGTCGCCTAAAGCTTGCAGTAAAGCTTGTCCAAGGGTGATTCCCACGTCTTCATTGGTGTGATGGTCATCAATTTCTAGATCTCCAGTGGCACGCACATCGAGATTGATCGCAGCGTGGGAGGCGATTTGCTGCAACATATGATCGAGAAAGGGAATTCCTGTCTGGGCGCGACAATTGCCGCTACCATCAAGATCGATCGTCACCTCTACATCGGTTTCTTTGGTAGTACGACTAACCGAGGCGCGACGGCAAGGTGAGACAAAAGAATCGGGGATATGGGAAGTGGAAATCATTTGCAGCAGTTATCTTAATGGTGAGATACGAAGTTTTCCTTTTCAGGAGACAGGAGATAGGAGATAGAAGACAAGAAACAACTATCCTACCCACAAAACCTAAGATTATGTCAAATTTATCCGAGCTTTTAGATATCTTGACCCGATAGCAGCTCGATAACTTACTTATGCGGGGGGTATAGTAAACTTAAAACTCACATCTGATAACTGATTACTGATCACTGAAAAGAACGTAGGTTGGGTTGAAGCATGAAACCCAACGCCCGATTATGTTACGCTACCGCTAACCCATCCTACAAATAATTGTACCTCCCTACTTAGCTTAACAAATTAGGTTTTAGATTCGGCCCTTGTAATCAGTGAACTTAAAACTCACATCTGATAACTGATAACTGATAACTGATAACTGAAAAGGCCTAACTTTCTGGTTCAGTTTTAGCTTCCGCCGGCGGACCGGGGGGCAAAGCTTCCTCGCTGACGGGTTGAGGATTTTGGCTAGTGGGGGGACTAGCGGGGGAAACCTCCGGCTGATTGAGAGCGGGGGTTTGGGGCGGAGTTTCTGGAGCTTTGTCCTCGATTATCGCTTCTTTGGGCGGTTCTGGCTGGGTTTGGGGTGGATTTGTCCCTGTGGTTGCGGGTGGCTTGACGTTATCCGGTTGGGGACTAACGGCGGGCTGCGGGGTTTGATTGGGACGAAGCGGGGTTTCAG
>NZ_JADEVX010000124.1:0-12984 GCF_015207925.1 Microcystis sp. LEGE 00066
CTACTGTACTTTTAGCTTGGGCGGCAATTATATCTGAGGGGTGAAAATAGGGGGAATTCCAAAAGTCGTAGGTGGCACTCGCTGCGGCTAGATTTCCCGAAGCTTGTGGCACACTTGTACTAGGTTGACTGGCCAAGTTTTCTACGATACTGATTAACCTTTTCTTTCTTCTGGTGTCCCCTAGGTCTGCATATTGTAATTCTTGGGCTGCCCATTTCTCCATTTTTTTGCTTACCTCCACCTTAATTCCTTCTTTCAAAACTATACCTATCAATCGTTTCCCCTTTTTTTAAGTTTCTTCTCTTTTTGTTAAGAAAGATCTGACTAATGGATAGTTCAAAAAGGGGGGGAGTGGAAGCCCCCCTTATTAAGGGGGGTTGGGGGGATCTATCTTTTGTGAGTAAAAGCGATAGAATTGTAGCGGCAGGACATCCCAAATATCACAAAGGAGAAGTCCACATTAACAAACAAGGAGACTGTTTTAGAGGAGTACCTGAAGCAGTTTGGAACTTCTATATTGGCGGTTATCAAGTTTGTCAGAAATGGTTAAAAGACAGAAAAGGACGCACCCTATCAGACGAGGATATACTGCACTATCATAAAATAGTAGTAGCCCTAGCAGAAACCATCAAGTTAATGCAGTTAATCGATGCTGCGATTCCGAGTTTTCCCATCAAGTAAATATATCCAGCAAGATTTATGCTCGAAACCGTAATCCAAGACTTGATAAAACAACAACGCCCCTACTACCACCCTCAAGGGGATTACATCAAAGGAATTAATAATAACTATTGGCTGATTTTTAAACATCGAGATGCAGATAACCTTTTACAAAATATAGTGAGTTTTTTGGGCTTAAAAAAACATTCTACCTATAAGCTATTTCGGATAGATATTAATACAGCCCATATCTTTGAATATACCCCCAAACGAGAGGGGAATATCCCCAGCATTGCCTTGCTACGCACCAGTAAATTAACCATTATTGAACAATTCTTAAACCTCGAAAATGCCAGCAAAGAAGAAAGCTTAATTCGTGGAACATTTATTGAAATAGAACATAAAAAAAGACGTAGATTTAATTTACCCGAACAGCTAGACAAATACAATCAATTTATTGCTGCCTATTTAGAACGTACTAAAATCTATAGAAGAAGTACCGCCTACTTTAATAGTGGAGTTCTCAAACTTTATGAAGAACCTCTTTTTAATTTAGTCTTAAATGAAGGTCAGATTAAACTCTTAATGGACTGGCAAGGCTTCACCAATAAACGAGATGTTCAAGAATTAGAAAAACTCCACAACCCCGAATATCGTCAACAATATATTACCCGAACTTTAACCAAATTTTTACAAGGATTAGCCGATAAAACCTTTGCCAGTACCACTATTCTAGCGGAATTAGTTAGGTTGGGAATCCTTACCATTAAACTTGTTAAAATGCAAGAAACTAGAGGTATTTATCATAAAAAAACAGGGATTTTAACCGATAGTTTAGGTAACTCTATTTTACATGAAGGCTCAGATAACTTCACTGGTGCTGCTCATAGTAGTAACGCCGAGAGTATCACCTTTTTATATTACTCAGACTCCTTAGATTTAGAGACAATTCAACAGTCAATAATCGAATTTGATCAAGAATGGCAAGAGCCAGAATTAAGCTTTGATTTAACTCAAGAATTTTTGCAACAAGTCTTAGCAGAAAAACAGCGCCGACAACAACAAATTCAACCTCAAATAGAGACAATTAGTCCTAAAGAATTTCCCGCAGGCGCAACGACAAGCCTAGAAATTCAGGGCAAAAATCTAGACAAAATTGAAGAAATTGAGATTCCCGATAATCCATTAATTACCATAGAAATAGAGGAAAAACAACCCCATCTCCTAACAGGAACTGTCACCGTTGATCCCGAACATCCCTCCACTTCTTTAAAAACTTTTAGAGTCAAAGAGAAACAGGGAACTTATCAGATTACGCCAAATCAAGCCCCAACTATTAAACAAGAAATAACCTTACCTGAATGGGAAGAAATAGCCGGATTTAAACAAGCGATTGAACTAATCCTACAGGGAAAACAGGGAACCCCCGATGATTTTCTCTACTGGTTAGCCCAACAACGCCCCCACCTGCTCAACATTCAATCCAGTAACATTTTAGATCGACTGGTTAATCAAGACATCCTGTTTGAACATCAAAAATCCGGCGCACAACATTGTTTGAGAGTTATGCAGAACTTTGGCGTAGTGGTTTGTGCCGATGCGGTAGGCTTAGGAAAAACCCGCCTTGCGGCTGCGGTAACAAAACTCTACCTAGAAGAAAATCCTCAAACTAAAATTGCCATTATTGCTGCCAAAAAACTCCACCCGAACTGGGAGAGAGAAATGGCAGAATTAGGATTGATCGCCAAGAAACACTACGAACTCTACAATAAAAACCTAATGAGTCGTGGCGGCGATCGCTTTTATGATGAATTTACCCGCCATGGGGGTGCGGCAGATTTAGTCATCATCGATGAAGCTCATGAAGGCATCCGTAACTATAACAACCGCATCCATAAAACCTGCCTGCAAATTAAAGAACACGATCGCCAGATTGAAAGACAAAGATATTACCTGCTCCTGACAGCAACCCCTTGGAACAACCGCCGCGAAGACATCTACAACATCCTCTCTCCCTTTCTCACCCGTCCTGAAGGCTTCCAAGAATTAGGCTTTCCTCCCGAAGTCAAACAATGGTTTGCCAGCCGAGAAATAGGAATAGAAAACTTTACCGATACCACCAATATCTTCCGGCGCACCTATCGAGAACTTTTCTTACAGCGTACCCGCAAGATGTTGAGAGAAGCCACCCCAGACTTACAACTCTATGCCCAACGCCTTGCCCAATGGCTGCCCGTGCAATTTGAACCAGAAACCGAACAAGCATTAGAACGGATTTTCAGTCAGTTTGAAGATAATCTGTTTATTCCTTTTGCCGACCCCATCCGTTACTTAACCAGCACAGTGGAACAGCGTTCTTTACTGAGAAACCAGCGCCGGATGTTTTTACAACGGGCAGAGTCTAGTATGTATGCTCTACGACGAACCATTAAAAACTTTAGCGATCGCATTCCCTTACTCCAACAGCAACTCGAACAAGTCACCCCCGATGCCGAAGGGTTAAAACAATTTCTCTTACAACATTACAAATTTCAAGCTGAAAAAACAGGAAGAGAAACCGACTGGTTGGGGATAGAAGAAAATGGGGATGAGGATTATTGGGAAGAGGAAGAAGATGAAGAAGAAACTGACAGCAACAAAGGGGAAAAACGTCAACAGTTACGCCGCTCTATTGACCTAGCCACCGATAAACTGAAAAATAATCCCCTAGAAGCTAAAAATATCTATAACCGCATTCTTGCTGACTGCCATAGTGATTTAGAGCAACTACAGCAGATTTCAGTCCTCTTAGCCAATGAATTTGTCACCGACCACAAACGACAGCAAGTTAGCCGGAAAGTCATGGAATTAGTTGCTGATGGTCACAAAGTTTTACTAATTTCTACTTTCTCCGATACCGTCATTGATTACTACCGCTACATGAGCCAAAATCAGGTCATTGTCTCCAAAGGAATTGGCATGGCAATGGGCAGTCACAAACTTTACTACACCGATGAAAAATCGATTAAGATTGCGCCAAACAACGCCCTCAGAGGAAACAACCAGCAAACCGGACTCCAACGCCAACAATTATTCCGTTTATTTGCCCCCGAAGCCACTTGTAAAAACCCGAACGAACGCCCTTTACCAGAACGGGAAATAGCCGTCCTCATCGGTTCAGAAACCCTCTCCGTCGGTCAAAACCTGCAAGATGCCGATTATCTAATTAACATTGACCTCCCCTGGAATCCCATGGTCTTGGAACAGCGCATCGGCAGAATTGATCGCCCCAAATCCCATCCTTGCCAATATATTTACATCTATTACGCCAACAGTGAAAGTCAGCTACTCAGACAAGCGGGCCGACTAGCTAACCTGAATAAGAAACTAATTGGGGAACTGGCCAAAGATGACAAAATTCCCCATATCAGTAATGTAGAGGAGTTGGGTGCTTCCGTTTATGGCGATACCTACTTTGACGATCAAATTCTCCCCGGTTATATTGACTTCATCCACAGTCTAATTAAAGCCCGACAACTCGAACAAGAAAGTTTTCAAGAACAAACCTATCAAAAACAAGAAACTAGCCGCAACCTCTACAGTCAAAACGAGCTTTTGCATAGTGAAGAATTGCGGAAGCTCTACGAAAGATTAGGAGAAAAATATCAGCCCAATCCCCTAACTATCGGTCAATTTACCACCTCGGAATTACCCACCAGTGTAGTCGCTTTAACTCTCGATTACTTTGACCCTAATGGTCAACCAATTCCCGAACAAAATCAACTAATTTATTGGAACGATCTAAGCAGAGAAAATGATGGTTTGGGAGTAGCAATCGCCACAGCTTTTAAAACCCCTCAAGCCAGCCAGATTGTTCCCGCGAAACCAATCATTAACCTAGCCCAGCAGCTTTATGAACAACTGGTTCAAGTTAAACAAAAATTAAGCCAAGACCTAGAAGAAACTGCTATTTTAGAAAATATCCAACTCAATTCAGAACGACTAAGTAGGATTCAAAAGCGCATCCAAACTATGTCAGCTTTTCCCGCCAACGTTAACCGAAAAATGGTTAAAAATACCCTAAATAAATTGAGCCAAGCTAAAGAAACAAAGAAAGTGCAAAAACTGCTCAAAGATTACACTGACGGTGAACCAAGCCAACTCGATGATCAAAAATTTATTCTGGGGTTGATTCAGGGTACAGAACAGCTTAATTTACTGACCTTTGATACTGCTAAACCTTCCAGTTTAAAACTTTCTCTTTCAGCCATGTTACTGAGAATTTGAACAGATTAATTTTTCAGCAAACCCTATAGAGGAGCGATCTTTGTGTCCTTTGTGTCTCTGTGGTTCCTTCCACTCGGTCTCGCGTAGCGAGCGCGTTGCGACCGCCAGCAGGACTGTATCTTAGAATACATTTTACCCACCAAACCTAAGAGAGCCATGAGGCAAGGAGCAAGGTTTTCTTTTCACTGATTACTGTTGACTGAAAAGACTCCCCCACAGCCATCTTACTCCGGGGAAAATCGCTATAGAATAGAGAGAAAAAAGAATTGCGAGGAAAAAACTCTGTCTTTTAACCCGATTGTCATTCCCCCTTCCCCGGAAAATCCCGCTCGCTATCTAGTGATCATGCTGCACGGTTGGGGTGCCGATGCCATGGATCTGGCCCCCCTTGCATCGATGCTGGATCTGGCTGATTGTCAATTTTTGTTTCCTAATGCTCCCTTTGATCATCCGCAAGTGCCGGGGGGACGCGCCTGGTATGCGCTAGAAACCTCCGATCATCAAGGTTTAGTCGCTAGTCGTCAACAGTTGCACGATTGGATTATTTCCCTAGAAGCAACTACCGGCATTCCCCTAGAGCGGACTTTTTTGACCGGTTTTTCCCAAGGGGGAGCGATGACCCTGGATGTGGGTTTATCCTTACCCTTGGCGGGATTGGGTTCCCTGAGTGGTTATCTGCACGGTGAACCCCATCCCCAAGGTCCACAAAATGTCTTAATTGTTCATGGTAAGCAGGATCCCGTCGTTCCTATCGCTGCCGCTCGTCAAGCCAGAGATTTACTGCTTGGTTTGGGGGTTAACGTCGAATATCACGAGTTAAATATGGGTCACGAAATCCCGATTCCGGCGCTGACTATTTTACGCCAATTCCTCCGCAATCGTCTAGAAACTGCATGAATAATGCTCGTCAGCTGGCTTTGCTGATTTTACGCGATATCGATCGCTCCTCCGCCTATCCCGATCGCGCTCTTGATCGTCATTTGTCCGCTAGTTCCTTAAATTGTCTTGATAAAGCCTTGACAACGGAGATTGTTTATGGTATAATGCGCCGACAAAGAACTCTGGATGCGCTGCTCGATCGCCTGGGGAAAAAAACCGCGGCCCAGCAACCCCCGGATTTACGGCGAATTCTCCATATTGGTCTTTATCAACTGCGCTATCTCTCCCAGATTCCCCCATCAGCGGCGGTGAATACGGCGGTAGAATTAACTAAAATCAGTCATTTAGGCAAATTAGCGGCGGTGGTTAACGGAATGCTGCGGCAATATCTCCGTTTAACTGCTAATGGCGATGATCCTTTAATTTTGCCAGAAAATACCGCTTCTAGATTGGGTATTCTCCACAGTTTCCCCGATTGGTTGGTGCAATTGTGGTTAGATCGCTTTGGTGTTACGGAAACGGAACAACTGTGTCAATGGTTTAATCGCTCTCCTGACCTCGACATTCGGATTAATCCCCTGAAAACTAGCCGAGAAGCCCTAGAAAATGAGTTAGAATCAGCCAATATAACTTTTAATCATCTTAAATTACCTCTAGCTTGCCGTTTAACCTCTGGTTTAGGCAATATTGAGCGTTTAGAGGGATTTCGAGCCGGAAATTACACCCTACAGGATATTAGCGCCCAATTAGTCACTCATCTCCTCGATCCCCAGCCCGGAGAGACAATTATCGACGCTTGTGCGGCACCGGGGGGAAAAACCACTCATATTGCCGAATTAATGGGCGATCGAGGTAGAATATTAGCCTGTGATCAAACGCCATCCCGTTTACGACAGTTAGAAGCCAATATTAAAAGATTAGACTTAAAAGCGATCGAAATACATCTAGGGGATAGTCGCGATCGTCCCCAGTGGTGCGGCATCGCTGATCGTGTACTAATCGATGCTCCCTGTTCAGGATTGGGAACCCTGCACAAGCGTCCTGATATACGTTGGCGACAAACACCCGAAAATTTACCTGTACTAGCCAAACGACAGGGGGAACTTTTAGCCTCGGCTGCCACTTGGGTAAAACCGAAGGGAATCTTAGTTTATGCCACCTGTACCTTAAATCCGTTAGAAAATGAAAGAGTGATCGAGCAGTTTTTAGCCGCTCATCCCGATTGGAAAATGGCCACTCCCGACTCTAATTCATCTTTCTCAGAATACTATACAGAAACGGGAGCGATCGAAGTGTTACCCCATCGACATAATCAAGACGGTTTTTTTATGGCTAAGTTAGTCAAGGAAGTGTGAGATGAAAAATAAACAATTGCTGAAAATCCTCATCGGTGTTGCTTGGATTGATGGTGTCATTCAACCATCAGAAAGAAGTTATTTACGACAGGTAGCTGTGAGGGAAAAACTTGATGATGATCTGGAGATTAAACCATTATTATCGGAACTAAAACCGGTTAAAACCAGTGAATGTTATCAATGGTTGGAGTCCTATTTAGGCGATAATCCTAGTCCAGAAACCTATCAAGATCTACTAACATCGATTAGCACTTTAATCTATAGCGATGACGACGTGGACGTACAGGAAGCAAAATTATTAACCAAAGTGCAGAGTTTTGATCCGACTCACGATAGCCATCGATCGATGTTAGATAAATTGGTGACGGGAATTCAGAAATTGTACCACAAAGCAATTACTGAAAGTAATTAAGGAGTAGCTATCAGTGATGAGCAGGTCAAAAATTTCCCCGATAAAAACTGATAGCTGATCCCTAGATTTTAGGTAATAACCGTGGGTTGTTCCCGTCCGGTAGATTGACGAATTTGACCGATTTCTTCAGCTAAATCAATTAAGGGTTGTAGGGCCTTTTGGGTGTCGATATCGTGTTTACTTGCGTCCGGTTCATAACTTTCTAGATAAACCCGGAGAGTTGCCCCTTTAGTTCCCGTACCCGATAGACGATAAATAATCCGAGAACCATCGGTAAAACCAATGCGAATGCCTTGATTTTTACTCACACTACCATCCACGGGATCCGTATAGCTAAAATCATCGGCATATTCCACTTCATAGTTACCAAATTGTTGACCCTTAAGGTCTAAAACCAGCTTCTGGAGACGTGCCATCATCTCTTTTGCCGGTTCTAAGGCGACTTCTTCGTAATCATGACGAGAATAGAAATTACGACCGAATTCTTGCCAATGACTGCGAACAATTTCCTCTACAGATTCCCCTTTAACTGCCAAAATATTTAACCAGAAAAGAACCGCCCATAAACCATCTTTTTCGCGAATATGATTGGAACCCGTGCCGAAACTTTCCTCCCCGCAAAGGGTTGCTTTCCCCGCATCTAACAAATTACCGAAGAATTTCCAACCGGTGGGAGTTTCATAACAGTCAATTCCCAGTTTAGCCGCTACCCGATCGGCCGCCGCACTGGTGGGCATCGATCGCGCCACTCCCGTGATACCATTTTGATAGCCTGGTACTAAATGAGCGTTGGCAGTTAGTACAGCTAAACTATCACTGGGGGTAACAAAAAAATTCTGACCGAGGATCATATTGCGATCGCCATCTCCATCGGAAGCAGCCCCAAAATCCGGAGCCTCTTGACCAAAGAGAATTTCTACCAGATCATGGGCATAGACTAGGTTAGGGTCGGGATGACCACCACCAAAGTCCTCTAGGGGAATACCATTTAATACTGTACCTTTGGGCGCGCCTAAACGCTGTTCAAATATGGCATAAGCGTAGGGACCTGTCACCGCATGGAGAGAATCCATGCACATTTTAAACTTACCAGAAGTGAGTAGGGTCTGAATGCGATCGAAATCAAAAATCTTTTCCATCATTTTGACGTAGGGAGTGACCGCATCGATCACTTCCACATCCATAGTTCCCAGTTTAAAGGAACTGGGGCGATCGAGATTAATATCGGACCCTGAGAGGATTTTATAACTGCTAATCACCTTAGTCTCGGCATAAATTGCATCGGTGATATTTTCCGGAGCTGGTCCGCCGTTAGTAATATTGTACTTAATGCCAAAATCCCCCTCTGGACCGCCGGGGTTATGACTAGCAGAGAGAACAATACCGCCAAAAGCGTTATTTTCGCGAATTAACCCAGAAATAGCCGGAGTGGAGACAATACCATCGGTTCCCACGAGTATTCTACCGATACCGTTAGCGGCGGCGATTTTCAGGATAGTTTGAATAGCTTGACGGTTATAATAACGACCATCTCCACCGACAACTAGGGTTTGACCCTCGATACCGTCTAAAGTATTGAAGATAGCTTGAATAAAATTTTCCAGATAATGGGGTTGTTGAAAAACGGGAACGGATTTTCGCAGTCCGGAAGTCCCCGGTTTTTGGTCACTAAAGGGTTTTGTGGCAACGGTTTCAATCGTCATAGTCTTTTCTTGATAGGCCGACGCAATTCTCAACTTAAGTATATAGCAGTAGGTTGACAGCCAAGAAATTGGGTAAGAAAGACAACAGTTGGGGAGTCCCCTGTCATACTAAATCCTGTTTAAAAAGTCTAGGAGAGTGGGGAGAGTGGGGGGAAGGGAGCAGGGAGAAGGGAAAACAAATAAAAATAGTCTCCTGACGACCGACTCCTGAGTAACGCACAGAAAACGGGTTTCTCGGAGAAACCCGTTTTCTACTCATGCAGAAGGCAAAACGGAGAATAAATAATCAGTTTTTAATAACTGGATTTATTATGACTCCTGACTCCTGACTCCTGTCTCCTGTCTCCTGTCTCCTGTCTCCTGTCTCCTAACCCCACCAACAAACTTTTTGCCGCAAACCCTAGCTATAAATCGCTTAATCGGCCCCTTCAATCGGTGCAAATCCCTGACGTTGAATATTCTCGCTGATGTGACGAGGTTCGAGGAATTGCAGCAGATAATCTGGACCCCCTGCTTTGGAACCCACCCCCGACATCTTGAAACCCCCGAAGGGTTGACGGGAGACAATCGCACCGGTGATTCCCCGGTTAATATAGAGATTTCCCACTTCAAATTCCTGCATAGCTCGGTTAATATGGGCAGGAGTGCGAGAATATAAGCCACCGGTTAAAGCATAGTCGGTTCCGTTAGCTACGGCTAAAGCTTGCTCAAAATTACTCACTTTGATAATTGCCACCACTGGACCAAAAATCTCCTCCATCGCTATTACCGCATCAGGGGGAACATTTTTAAAGACAGTGGGACTGACGAAGTAACCCACCTCTGGAATTGGAATTTCTAGGGCTAATTCTGCCTCTTTTTTGCCAGTTTCGATATATTCCCGAATTCTTGCTTGAGCTTTCTCGTCGATAACCGGTCCCACTTCCGTACTCGGTAAATCTGTCGGCCCGATATTGAGGGACTTGGTAGCCTCGACAAAGCGATCCACAAAGCTATCATAGACGCTTTCCAGAACGATTATCCGCGAACAGGCCGAACATTTCTGGCCGGTGTAGCCAAAAGCGGACTTAACCGCACCGACAACGGCCTGATCTAAATCGGCACTCTCATCGACAATTAGGGCATTTTTGCCGCCCATTTCGGCGATAACTCGTTTTAGGTGTTTTTGACCCTTTTGCACGATCGAGGCATCTGTATAGATGCGACAGCCCACTTCTCGTGAACCGGTGAAGGCGATTAGGTGAACATCGGGATGGCTAACTAAATGCGCCCCCACCTGGGAACCTTTACCCGGGATATATTGGAAGACTCCGGCAGGAATACCCGCTTCTAGGAGAATCTCGGCAAATTTCGCCGTAATTACCGAAGAAGTCTCGGCCGGTTTCAATAGCGTGCAGTTACCTGCGACTAAAGCTGCTACTGTCATCCCAACTGCGATCGCTAGGGGGAAATTCCAGGGAGAAATCACTAAAGCAATACCCCGGGGTTGGTAGGAATAACGATTATTCTCGCCTGCTACGTCGAAATTATGCCCTAAATCCAGTCTTTCCATCTCGGAGGCATAATAACGGCAAAAATCGATCGCTTCTGACACTTCCGGATCCGCCTGTTGGATAACTTTGCCCACTTCCAAACAAATCCAGGCCGATAACTCGTGTCGTCGCGCTTCCATCAAATCCGCCGCTTTTCGCAGTATTTCGGCTCTTTTTGCCACTGGAGTGCGTTTCCAAGCGGGAAAAGCCTGTTTTGCCGCTATGATCGCTTTTTCTGCCTGTTCCACCTCAATTAAGCCCACTTTCCCCACTATTTCCTGTGGGTTACAGGGATTAACGGAATTAATTTGAACATTGGTGGCGACGTATTCGCCGTTAATTAGGGGTAAATAGGTTTTACCGAGGGAATTTTTGACAAAAGTAAGGGCTTGACTCGCTTTATTTCGTAATTGCTCGTTAGCATAATCTGTATCGGGGGCATTAGGAAAACCGGGGATAATCGGGTTATCCTGGCCTAAAACCCGGGGGGCTGCGATTAAATCTTCCACGGGACGATCCTCCAAATTTTGCCTTAGGAAGGAACTATTAGCGGTATTTTCTAATAAACGGCGGATTAGGTAGGCCATACCGGGTAAAAGTTGTCCGTAGGGGGAATAAACCCGCACCCGATGACCCCGCTTCACTAAGGCTTTAGCTAATTGGTCGCCCATGCCGTACAATACCTGCATTTCAAAGCGACGACGGGGAATTTCTAAACTTTCTGCGATCGCACAGGCCAAGGCTTGCGATCGCACGTTATGACTACCGATAGCAGCGTATAAATATTGATGATTTTCCAATAATAACCGCGTCATCCGTTCATAATTGGCATCAGTGGCTGATTTTTCGTTATATACCGGCTGTGGCCAGTGATTTTGCCTAGATTTAATCGTTTCCTGATCCCAGTAAGCGCCTTTGACTAGCCGGACAGTAAGGGGATAACCGCGCTGTTTGGCCCAATTAATTAAATCTTGTAAATCTTGGGCAGAATCTCTTAAATATGCCTGTAGGGTGATGCCAATATCGGTACGACTGCGAAATTCTTCTTCTAGGAGTAATTCTTTCAGGATAGCCAGGGTGAGGTTTTTATAAACGTACTGTTCCATATCAAAATGGACTGCTACCCCTAACTCCTGAGCGCGTCGCAATAGTAGGCGTATGCGATCGCACACTTTCTCCTTACTGCCAATGGGATCTATGGGATCAAACTGAGAATAAAAGGCAGTTAGCTTGACAGAAACCTGCACTTGTGGTAATAAGTCGCCGTCCGCTTCATCAATTTGGCTAACTTTATTCCATTTGGTTGCTTCTTGAGCCAAATGGGTCATTAAATCGAGATAACTTTGTAGATAAACTTGGGTTTCTGCTTCAGTAATTACCGCTTCACCGAGAAGATCTATAGTAAAAGCCATTTTTTCCTTGCGCAGACGGGTGACAGTGCGAGTAATTTGCCCTAGGTCTTCCCCAGCGATATACTTACGAGCTAAGGTTTCTACGGATTTACTGATCACACTGGCGGCCGTTTGAGCGGGTAGGGAGTTAGGATCACTAAAGTTGAGGATACTTTTCAGCGCACTGGGCAGTTCTACGGAAGCATCACCGAGGTATTGTTGGAGATGATTAGCGATCTCGGCATTACTGCGTAAAGCGGGTAAACAGTCAATAAAACGGAATAATTGTACTCGTAAATTGGGGTTAGACATTGCCCAATCGAGTAATTTATCATCCCAACGCATTTGATCCTGTAAAGCAGACCAAAGACCTTTTTTTTCCCGAGTTTCGGCTAAAAGTTGTCTAGCGATCTCTTGGGTTTTGGTTTCGTAGTTTTGAGTTGAGTCGATTTGGATAACCACGGCGATTCAAGTAAAAAAATTATCAAGGGGATTCAGCTTTCAGCAAGCTAAGGTCAGCCTTCAGGCTAAAATTCAGTTTTTGAGCTTTTTTAGCTGATTGCCGCTCTTAATGGCTCTTTTCTCTGGTTTATAACTCTTACCGAAGGACTAATCAAAGCTAATAGCTGATCACTTTTGCTGAACACTCTATTGTACTCGATCGAGCGGGGAAGTGGGGGTGTAAGAAGTGAGGTTGAGGGGAAGGAGAGGTGGGGAGAATAAATAAAAATAATCACCAGGCTACTAGGACGTAATTAATGATACCCGACAAGCCCTGAATATTGC
>NZ_JADEVX010000125.1:0-12925 GCF_015207925.1 Microcystis sp. LEGE 00066
TCACATGACCATGAGGAAGACTTCTAATCACTTCAAAATGATTGGGAATGCCTTCATTCATGGACAGTGTTGCCCCTTTGAGAGCCAGTTTCAAATTGTCGATAATATCATCGGGTAATTTTGAGAGGTTGGAAGGGTTCTTTTTCAGACTCGATCTCCTCTAAGAAATATTACAATCAATCGCTTTTGATATACGCTTTAAAAATAGATGATAATTGAAATCGGTTTTGCTCCCTTTGAATTAAATAACGTTGTTGCAAGGATTGTAAACCATTGATTAAATCACTAGCAGATAAATCTAGGTTATTTTTTAACTCCTCTCTAGATAAAGGTTGATCAACTTTACTTAATTCTAATGCGATTTGTTGGGCAAGGGGAGAACAGCGACCAAAAATTTGTTTTAAATGAGACTGCATTTTTTTAGTAATAACTAAGCTATTTTCTGCCAAGAAATCGTTAACCTTGCCATCAAAAACATCTTTAATCAAAACGGCAATATCGGTTAAATAAAAAGGATTACCTTCGTATAATTGAATTAATTCTAACCATCTTTCCCCATCTTGTAAACCTTTATTTTTAAGAAAATCAATCGCTTCAAATCCTGATAATTCTAAGCATTGAATGGGAGAATTTTCTTGATTAAGATAGTTCATTTCTGCGGATTTTTCTTGACTAATGAGAATAAAATGGCTCTGGTGTTGGATTTCTGCAATCAGTTTTAAAAAATGTTGATAACTACTATATTCAGGTTGATAATTACCCGCCATTTGACCAACAGCAAAAAGATTTTGAAAATCATCTAAGACGATTAAACATTTATGATTGCTTAGAACTTCTAACAATTGCTGGATTTTATTATCGGTGCTTTCTTTCGGTTCTTTTTGGCAAGTATTCAATAAATCATTTAGCCATAAATCTAAAGACTTAGGAAATTTTAAACTTTTCCAAATCACCACTTCAAATTGTTCTAAATTGAGATCAATAAATCTTTTAACTAGGGTGGTTTTTCCTATTCCCCATAATCCCAAAACGGCAATTAAGCGAGTATTTTGCTTAAACACCCAGTTCGAGATTGTTGCCAGTTCATTTTCTCGATCGTAAAAGTCAATAATTTGGGGAGCAAGGGTTAGATCATGATATGTCTGAGAATATTGAGAGTTATTATTACTATTTAAGTCATTTTCGTTATACAATCTTGTATTTTCTGTAGGACAAAGATTATTATTATTGCCATTAATACTATAAATATTAGAATTTTTTAATGATTTAATATACACTCTTTCTAAGACAGAACGGGAAGTAGATTTTTTTATATCTTTTTCTAAAACCTCTGATAAAAGCTTCCATAACTTAGCGCCTTCCTCTCTAATATGAGTCTCACTGCGGTGATATTCGTTACCTATTTCTTGATAACTCTGTCCTTGCCAACTCCCTTCAAAAATAGCCTTCTGGATAGTATTTAGCGGCTTTTTATCTCGCTCGATAAGGCGTTCGTCAATCAGTTGTAAAACTTCCGTGATATTCATACAATCGACACAGCAAAAGACTTTTGGGTATTATAGCCCAACTAAATCCCACTTTTTCCAATTTTCAGAAAAATTTACCCGACAAAACTCCCGATAAAATCCGATGTTTAGGGATTGTCAGTTTTTGGAAGCGTTTGGCATGATGGAATGTAGTTAAGCAAAACAGACCTAAAACTAACCACATCTAACTCAGCGACGCTAGTTCTAAGTATTATTGCTTATGTCTCAGTTTAACGTAGGTATTTTATGACGAAGTTCGTTTTAGACAAATATGCGCTCGATTCTAAAAAATCAGAAGCTAAGGCAAAAATCGTCGGTTCATTGGGTTCAAATGCCTCAATTTCAGGGGATCAGATAGAAGTCCCCAGTTATGACGCAAGCAAAGTGGTTCAGATTTTAAGTCAAGTTGGTATCAAGTATTCGGGGGGTTAGGTAATACTTATACCTTTATACCTTATTGTCATCGTTCACATCTGGAGATTTGATTATGGTGTCAGATAATGAGCCTAAATTTGAAAAAATAGCTGAAAATTTGGAAATATTCAAAGATTTTGTTAAAAGTATAGCAAAAGAACCGATATACGGACTTTTAGATACCTTGACAGAAAGGGAACTTGCTTCTGATCATAGTGTATTCACTTATGTTGAGGCTTTGGAGTACGCTATTGACATAAAGTTGAAATATCCTACTGTAAAGTCAACCTTGCTCAAACTTGATCGTTCATCTAAAGGATTGGTGATAACTCAGGTTTTTATAGACAATAAGGAAGAAATTATACCCAAAAAAAGAGGTTATTTAGGTAGAAAAGTCAGTGCAAAAAAACTTGATGAGGAATTGGATGACATTTTTGGCAACGATGATAGTGTTGTGATTGATTTAGCACAAAGATAAATAAGGAGTATTTACTATGTTGTTAGGTGGATTAGAGATTGTATTATTGGCTCTCTTATTGGGAGGAGCCGCCATAGCTTTGGCTATGATAAGTATTGCTGCTGTTATGGAAGTTATCTATAAATATTGGGATGACCTTGATGATGAAGTTCTCATAATTGACCCTAAAGCTAGTTCGGAATTAGCAAAAATTGCTAAACAAAAGGGTAGTAAGAAACACAAGAGATTTGTGTACAATCCAGTAACAAGAGAGGCTTTACTCGTTGAAAGTAACTCAATATCTAATCAACTTGAAGACGAGGATGTAGTTTATATCACGATTTAGGTAAGGCTGAGTAACAGTTAATTGCAACCGTGTAATACTTTATATATGAGGGTAGTCCTGCCTAAAGTTAATCGAAAATTATCAAGGACTACTTTTTATTGTAAATACAAAAATTTAGGTAAACAACATGGAAGACGAAATTATACTTCAGGATATACCGACTGCTATAGAAAGTGAAAAAGATTTTCTTGTTTTCAAAACCAGAATATATGCAGCTTGGCAAAGCTATTTAGAAAAAATCGGAAAAGAAAATTTACCTTTAATTGTTTCCTCAAGTGTAGATTTAAACTCCGTCAAAAATCTGAGCAAAAATAGTAACAAAGCGTCTGTCAGTAAAGCAAATTCTATTTCCCTAGAGGAAAGAGCGGAGCAGTATCGTAGCCAAAAGCCGAATTTTTCAATGGAACAATTAGTCGTTCCTGAATCAGTTAAGGAAGAATTACTAATAGCTAGTAAAATTTCAGTCCTTGAAAAATTAGTATTTGATGAGTGGGGATTAAGAAATATACAACCCTTCCCTTATTCTGCACTTAATTTCTACGGTTCACCCGGCACAGGAAAAACTTTGGCTGCGCACGCAGTAGCTTCTTACTTAGAGAGAAATATTTTACTGGTCAGTTATGCTCAGATTGAGAGTATGTATCATGGGGAGGGTCCTAAAAACGTTGAAGCCCTTTTTTATGCGGCTGAACGCGACAATGCCGTCCTTTTCATTGATGAATCAGATTCCTTGCTCTCTAAAAGATTGACTAACGTAACTCAAGGATCCGAACAGGCAATAAACTCTATGCGCAGTCAGTTACTAATTTCACTAGAGAGATTTCGAGGAATTGTCGTTTTTGCCACCAATCTAGTTGAAAACTATGATCCTGCATTTGAGACTAGGGTTCGTAATATATTTTTTCCAATGCCAGATCAAATTTGTAGAAACCTCATCTGGCAGAAACTTCTGCCGAAAAATTTGCCACTTCTAGAGGATGTATCTACCGAGAAGCTTGCTGAAATAGATGAAGTCTGTGGCAGGGATATACGTAATGCGATTATTGATTCGGCCTTAAAAGTTGCCATGAATAACGGTAGTACAATAGGTTATCGGGATCTTTCAGATGCGTTAGATGCTGTTAAGAAACGACGAGTCAAGCCCAATATTACTGTACATAAGTTAAATGAAGAAGAAAAACGAGCGATAAGTCTTGCAATAGCTGATAATGATCAAGAAAATCCCATATAATTAATTAGTGCGATCGCTTTTTTGATCGGGTGCATTAACAGAGTATAATGCACCTTATTTATTATTGTGTCTAATCTTTACAAAAACTCAATCTTTTTATACATATATTGAGGTTCTAAACATTCCCAAATTAAGACTAAATCACTGATAATTTTTCCAATTGGCTGACGTTGTTGGCGAGTGTAAATAATGCCACAATGTTCAATACCTGTAGAGGCCAAACTAAGAAAATCATCATCAAAAGTAAAAATGACTCGTTGTTGGGACAAAGCATAAGCTAGTTGTCTTTCATCAGATGCACCAATTAGACCCTCTTCTGGGGATGTTGTGACATCAACTCCCCGCATTCTCAAGCCGTTTGCAATAGCATTACTAACACTTTCATCCAGATGAAATTTAATCTTGACTGGCATTTTCACCCTGTAATATTTTCTCAATTAAAGATGGTTTGTTTCCTTGTAGTTGTTTAGCAAAAGTTTCTCCTGCTTCAATTTGTCGTCTAATTTCTTCTCGATTGTCATGGTAATAGGTCAAGGCCGCATAAACATCTGCTAGGGTAATAGTAGGATAATGATAAATAATTTCATCTGGTGACATTCCCATTCTTTCATGCCAAATTACAATATCTTGAACTTTAATTCGATGTCCAGCAATACGAGGTTTTCCACCACAGATACCAGGAGTGATTTCAATATGTTGTGAGATAACTAAAGATGACATAATTACTTGCCAATAAGATCAATCAATCCTTGTTATTATACCATTTTTTCCCAGTAAGGCAACATCAGTGCGATGCCGAAGATATTCGCAAAGCAGCACGCTGATTTTTTTAGGGTGCATTAACAAATTATAATGCGCCTTATTTGTTGTCTATTGATGAAGTGATCCAAAGACATTAATTCGAGGGATTGAGGTAAGGGCAGTTTGTTGGGTTGGTCTTGTGTTAAAATTAAGTTAGATATGTCTTAATTGATGAAACTTAGCAAGACAATGAATACTTCGATTACTTTTCAAGAAATCGCCGCCGAAATACAATTATTTGATAATATTGAACAAAAAAAACAATTTATTTTTGTGGTGGGTGCTTTAGTTTCTCGCATCATCAGTCTTCATAAAGCCGCAGAAATCATGGAAATGGATACAGAAATGTTCTTGAAAATTTTAGAATTAATGGGAATCGATTTTTCTTATCTTACTACAGAAGACATAGATAGAGAAAAAAAATGGTAATCTCTATGAAAATTGTTTTCAATTCTTCCCCTTTAATCTTTTTGTCTCAGTTAGGATTTTTAGAAAAATTCCTAGATTCTAATGATAATTTTTATTTGCCTGCAACCGTACAACAAGAAATTAATGCCAAACAAGATCAATCTTCAGAGACTCTTAATAAGCTGATCAATCAACAGAAATTAATTATCCTAAATATTAAATTAATCTCTCTAGCAAATAGTTTAAATGAACGTTTAGGGAAAGGTGAATCTGATGCCATTACTTTAGGAATAGAATTACAAACTGATTATATCATCCTTGATGACTTTGCAGCAAGAAAAGAAGCACTACACTTAGGCTTAAATGTTAAAGGAACTTTAGCGATTATTCGTAAACTTCTCAAAGAAGGAAAGATAGAAATTGAAAATTTGGAGAGTTTTTATCAAAGACTTAGAGAAATTAACTTTAGAGTCAAGCGTGAGATATTTGAGAGCATTTTTGGAGACTGAGTGTGATACTGAAGGCACTGCGTAGCAGCACGCTTATTTTTTCGGGTGCATTAACAGAGTATAATGCGCCTTATTTCTTGTTATTGATGGATTCCCACCATAACTTTAAATCACTTTCATTAATCTTTTTTTGAAGATATTCAATCTGATCTGAATAGCTGAGATTTTTCATGTCTTTAGCCATTTTTTCTTGACTGGTTTGTTTAAAAGCTAAACAGTCAAAACTTTTTTTAATTGTCGTTGGCTTCATCAATTGTTACCTCTAAAGGAGAAATAATAGTCAAAATCCCGTAGCCATTGAGTAAATTAATTTGATTATAGCCTTTCATTTTATCTAGGCGCACAATATGTTTAAAATTCCATGATATGATTGCATCCGCTACATGAGTAGCATCATTAATAGACTTTGATGTAACAACTCCTTCATTGATATAAGCATCCCTTAACTGTAAAACTTCAGGTGTTATCTTAACTACTTCAATAACTCTCTGCGGAATCGATAATAAAATATCTTTAACCGCTTGGGGGGAATTAATTAATTCGCTAACAATGATATCACTCATTAACAAAATAAACTTTTCTTGCTTAATGGCTTCCATCAATTGATTGAACTTTAAGGAAAATTCATCATCTAAACAGCCTCCAATGACTGATGTATCAAGATAAACTCTAAGTTTTTTCATAAATGATAAAAAAAGTTTTCTGATCTTAGTTTAACATCAAAAGTGCGATCGCCGCTCTTTTAGAGTGGATTAAGGTAGTGTAATGCAGCTTATTGATAATAGAATTTTTGAAACCTAAAAGTCGAGGGCTTTAGTTTTAAGATTTATCAAGCTTAAAGTACAGTTAACATTAAGCTATAATAATCATTAGCCAACAACAATTATTACTATGTCTTTTGCAGCTAAATATCGAGATCGGATTGTGATTAACCCAGACATTCGCAGTGGCAAACCTTGCATTGTCAATACTCGTATTGCAGTAGCAGATATTTTTGATTATCTAGGAGGAGGGATGACTATTGAAGAAATATTAGATGATTTCCCCGATCTTACCTTAGAAGATATACAAGCCTGTTTTGCATTTGCCGCCGAGCGGGATCGTCGTTTAATGGTTATTCCCTATGAAACTGCTATTTGACGAAAACTTATCACCTAAACTACCTCTGTTACTGGTATCACATTTTCCCGATAGCGCTCATGTTAGAGATTGTAGCCTAAAAGGGTTTCCCGATCAAAGGATTTGGGAATATGCGCGTATCAATGGATTTATAATTGTCTCGAAAGATGCTGATTTTTATCAACGGAGTTTGTTGTATGGCTAACCTCCAAAGTTCATCTGGTTGAGGATTGGAAATTGTACGACTTATCATCTAATCAGTCTTATTTTAAAACATAAACAAGCTATTAAGGAATTTAGCGATAACTCTACCGAGTCCGTTTTAGTAATTGCATAATCATATATTATCCTAAGCGATCGCTTTTCTGATCGGGTGCATTAACAAAGTATAATGCACTTTATTTATTGTTTATTGATAAAATGATCCAAAGACGTTAATTTAAAAGATTGAAGTCAGGGAAGTTTGTTAGGTTGGTCTTGTGTTAAAATTAAGCTGGAGTAAATTCTAATCCCCGATTAAAATTTCAACGGAACAATTACCATGAACTTTTATACCGTTATTCTGAGAAAAAGTGCAGATTATTGGGTTTCATTATGTCTTGAAAATGGATTAGTTGGACAAGGAGAAACTCAGGAAAAAGCTATTGAGAAACTAAAAGAAGCGATTGAATCTTTTTGGGAGATTTATCGTGATCAAGCCAATATCTATACCAGTCCTATTCCTATAGACGAACTTCATGAATTTTTAACTGTGGGAGATTCTGAAACTCCCGAAACTTACGAACTCAGAAAAGTTTATGCCTAAAAATATTCCTTCTCTTAAACCCAAAGCACTAATCAAAATTCTTGAAAAAGGAGGCTGTCAATTTTATCGAGAAGGAAAAGGTGATCATCGTTTATATTGTAGAGTATTGTATAATCAACGTCGAATCGTTCCTATCGATATAGGTGCAAAAGAAATGTCCCCTGCTTATGTTTTACGAATTTTTAGACAATTTGGTTTTACAGATGAAGAAATAGAACATTTATTAAAATAGATGATTGAATGCGTTTTTTTCAAAAGAATAAATTATCTATTTTATTACGCTTTATCTTAATTTTATTTCCAAAAGCTAAAATAAAGTGATAGCTACCTTTTTAAGGTACATTAACGCAAGAGTAAAACCCTCGATTGCTTGTTATAAATTGATTTAATGATTAATTTTCACCCAGTCATCGTCGATAAATTAGCCTCCCTTAAAAACAGGTAAAGTGACTATCACCATTTTGCGTAATTTTTGGCTCTGGTAATGAACTTTTGATTATGAAATGATCCAAAGACGTTAATTTAAAAGATTGAGTTCAGGGGAGTTTGTTGGGTTGGTCTTGTGTTAAAATTGGGTTAGGGCTAGTCTGAATCATTTATCCTGTATCATTTAACGGCGGAGAAAACTATGGTAAAAACCTTTAAAGCAATTTTGAAAAATAATACCCTTCAATGGCTTGATGAAACCCCTGAAATCAACTCCGAATATCCTGTTAATGTTGGTTCTTCGGTTTGTCTTATGCAATAGACGGGAGTTATAAGGGATGGAACCCTTATAGAGAAAGACATTGGGCGATTTTTGTCAATTGTTTTTTATCTAAAGCGAACTAATCAATTAAATCCCTTACCAGATAAAGATTTTGTTGATTTATGCCCCCCTATCGAACCATAACAAGTAACGAAGAGCCTTAATGTTTATATTACCTTACTAGAAGAAAATATTATTGGTAAAAATCGATCTAACGGTCAAAAAATGGCCAATGCTTTCAAAAAAATTGCTAACAATAATACTTTTACTGATGTTGATACCCAACAGTGGCAACAACAAAATCGGTGCGATCGCTCTCTTCCTAATCGGGATTAAATCATGTTATTAGATAGCAATATTATTATCTATGCCGCTCAATTGGAAAATGAGTTTCTCAGGGAGTTTATTGCAGAAAATTCTCCTTTCTTTTATTTCTCTCTATCTCATAAATGTACTGGTAGAAAACAGGAAAAAAGCTACGACTAGCGGGGATAAAAAAAGTATCTTGTATCGGAGACAAAAGCACTCTTATTATTGACGGAATAATTACTGATTCCTTGTATGGTTTAGCTCTCTCAAAAAGTCTCTGGGTATTTGACAAATACTTTCTCAGGGATATTATTCTCTTTTATATTTATTGTTAGGCTACCTTTGCGCTTGCTAATCTGTAAATAACCCAGATCATTGTTAACACCAACAACAATGGTTAATCTAAAGCTTTTATCTTTAAATTCTTTGATATTTGCTTGAAAAACTAATTTATTGGAACCAATAATCGTTTCTTTAATACTAGCATCAAGATTATAGGTATTAACAACTTCTTTTTCAATAAACTGGCTAAATTTATTGAGAATCTCATCGATTAATTCTTGATTAATCGTAATTTTTTTAATGGGTTTTTCCGAGTCAATTACTAAAGAATCAATTTCGGTATTTTCGGAAAACTTTCTAATATTGTCATCATTAAAAATTGTCCATAAAAGCTGAGAAACTAGGGTTTTGCCACTATTATTGTAGCCAATAAAAGTATAGAACTTCTTGGTTAAATCTATAGTTTGATTATTATTTCTAATTGATCCCAAATTCTTGATCAGTAGTTCCATATTATTTTGACCAATCACACCGAGAGAATAACTAATTGGCTCTTCTAGGTTCTGTGTGATAAGTTTAATTGACATAGGATCGATCGATCTTTGTGTCCTTTGTGTCTTTGTGGTTCGTTCCACCCCCTCGCTAGGAGAAATGTATCTTAGAATACATTTTACCCACCAAAGCTGGGAGAGCCACTAATTTTTTAAAGGTGGACAAAATGCCCACCCTTAAAACTATTGTAAACTGCTAGTTAACTGACTTTTGGCCTTAGCTAAAGCTTCGCTTAACTTACTAGCATCCCGTCCCCCAGCTTGAGCTAAATTGGGACGACCACCACCACCACCAGCGCAGATTTTAGCGATCGCACCGATAAATTTACCCGCTTGTAAACCCCGATCTTTAATCACCCGGGGACTAAAAGCGGCCACTAAACTCACTTTATCAGCTGCGGGAGTCGAGGCCAAAATCACTGCCCCTTCCCCTAATTTTTGCTGTAGTCTTTCGGCTGCAGCCATCAAAGCATTAGCATCAATATCGCCCAAAGAAGCGACTAATAGCTTAAATTCGCCGATAGATTCAGCTTGAGATAGCAAAGCATCCGATTTATTTAGTGCCAACTCCTGTTTAACCGCTTCTAACTGCTTTTGTGTCCCCTTTAACTCTGATTGTAGGGCCGTAATGCGATCGGGAATTTCCAGAGGTTTGACCTTAAAGCGATCGCACAAATCCCGCACCACCTGATCCCGTTCATTCAGGTATGCTAACACGGCGGGGCCGGCCACCGCTTCGATGCGACGAATTCCTGCGGCGATTCCCGTCTCGGAGATGATTTTAAATAAACCGATCTCGGCGGTATTTTTAACGTGAGTTCCCCCGCATAATTCCATAGAAACGCGAGGAATATCGATAACTCGCACTTCTGAGCCGTATTTCTCGCCAAACATGGCAATAGCTCCCTTTTGCTTCGCTTCTTCCAATCCCATCACCGCTATCTGGGTGTCATGCGCTTCGGCAATCCAAGTGTTAATCTGTTCTTCCACCTGTTGCAATTCAGCGCTAGTCAGGGGACGAGGACAGTTAAAATCAAAACGGAGGCGCTCAAAACTGACGAGGGAACCCGCTTGGGAAATCCCAGCATCGACAAGCTTTTTCAATGCCGATTGTAGCAGATGGGTGGCGGTATGATTAGCTTGGGCGCGACGACGACAGGAACGGTCAATCTGTGCATTAATTGTATCGCCGGTGGTGACAACTCCCCGCTCAATCCGACCAAAATGGATAAAAATCCCCGATTCTTTCTGCACATCCTCAACGCGGATAAGCAGATTATCTCCGGTTAAATAACCCTTATCACCGATTTGTCCACCCGATTCCGCGTAAAAAGGGGTTTGATCGAGAACTACCTGCACCTTAGTGCCTGCTGCGGCCGATTCCACCGTTTTACCAGCGACTAAAACCGCCGTTACTGTTGCGGTTGCTTGCAAATCCGTATAACCGAGAAATTCCGTCGGGTGAATATGTTCTGCCAGCTTATCTAAACTACCCTGTACCGTCAAATCTATGGTTTCGTGGGCGGCTTTTGATCTTTGCTGCTGTTTTTTCATTTCCTGCTCGAAACCCGCCGTATCGACGCTTAAACCCTGCTCCTCAGCGATTTCTTGAGTGAGTTCGAGGGGGAAGCCATAGGTATCATAAAGGGTAAAGGCATCGACTCCCGAAATCTGGCTTTTTTCTTTTTCTAGAATCGATTCGAGCAGTTTCTCGCCTCTTTCTAGGGTTTCTAAAAATCTCGCTTCCTCTCGCTCTAATTCTGCCTTGATCACCGTTTCCCGTTCCCGAACATTGCCATAGACGGACTCGGAAAGAGCGATCGCAACTTCCGCCACTTTGGTGATAAATTGACCTTCAATACCGATTAAACGCCCGTGACGTACTACTCTCCGAATCAGACGACGCAAGACGTAACCTCTGTCAGTATTCGATGCTGAGATGCCATCCGCTATCATGTGTACTACCGAACGCACATGATCGCCGATGACTTTTAGGGAAACTTTCGTTTTTTCGTCCGCTTTCTGGTAGTCTATGGCTGCTAACCGGGCCGCTTCGGCGACAATCGGGAAAATTAGGTCAGTTTCGTAGTTATTGGCGACTTTTTGCAGGATTTGCGCCATCCGTTCCAAACCCATCCCCGTATCGATATTTTTATTCGCTAGGGGTGTTAGATTGCCGTCCGCGTCGCGGTTATACTGCATGAAGACGAGGTTATAAAACTCGATAAAACGGCTATCATCCTCTAAATCGATGGTTTTATCCCCTAATTCGGGGTGAAAATCGTAGTAAATTTCCGAACAGGGACCACAGGGACCCGTGGGACCCGATACCCAAAAGTTATCCGCTTCGCCCATTTTTTGGATACGATGGGCAGGAATACCGATTTTATCGCGCCAGATAGCGAAAGCTTCCTCATCCTCTTTAAAGACACTAACAACTAATCTTTCGGGGGGAAGGTTAAAAACTTCTGTGGACAATTCCCAGGCCCAGGCGATCGCTTGTTCTTTAAAATAATCACCAAAGCTAAAATTGCCCAACATCTCAAAAAAAGTATGATGTCTGGCAGTCCGGCCGACATTTTCGATGTCGTTGGTGCGAATACATTTTTGGGAAGTGGTAGCGCGGGGAAATTCTGGGGTCTTTTGCCCTAAGAAAATCGGTTTAAAAGGGAGCATTCCCGCAATAGTCAGCAAAACGGTGGGGTCTTCTGGTACTAGAGAGGCACTAGGGAGAATTTTATGGTTTCTGGCCGCAAAAAAGTCTAAAAATCGCTGGCGAATCTCGCTTCCGCTTAGGTGGTTACTCATAGAAGATGTCAGTTAGTCAGAAAATGCCTATTTTATCCATTGTGGCATTTTTGCGTTTTAACTCTCCACCTTTACTCTCGCGCCGCTTGTCGGACCTGCTCTAAGTCTAAATCCAAAGCTTGAGCGATTTGTTCCACACTTAAACCCAAGGCAAGCAAACGGGGAATAGATTCCAGTTTTCCTTCCTGTCGTCCTTCCTGTCGTCCTTCCCGTTTAGTTGCTTCCTTCCATTCCTGATAGGTTTGAGATAAAGTCATAAACACCTCTCTATCTTCAGTTTCTAGGATGTTATTTACTTCCATACTAACCCGCCAACTAATCAATAATTCCAGCACATTTTCCCGGAAAGCATTACACGGAAGGGGATAAAATCCACAAACGAGGGGCATTGTCTTCATTGTAGCTCTGATTTTCCCGTTTAGCTTGTCTTTGCAGTTCGGATAAAATCGCCAAAAGTTTCGCTAAACAATTGCGAATCTCGCTACGGTTGGGAGGATTGCGATAGGGTTCAATTAAGACAGTATTAAGGACAATTCTGCCTAATAATCCCAGATAATCGGGGTTGGGTTCGGGATTGGGGGAAAAAAATAAATCTATCTGTCGGGTTTCGT
>NZ_JADEVX010000126.1:0-12630 GCF_015207925.1 Microcystis sp. LEGE 00066
AGAGGTTTCCTTCCCTACACCCCACACCCCACACCCTACACCCTACACCCCACTTCCCACTTGCGTCTTAGGTTAAACTTTAATTCCTAGTACCTGTGTATGGGTTCCCCGCGCTTGGGTGACACCGATGGTTCTTTCCGATGCTTCAATCATCGGCCGACGCAAACTAACAACAATAAATTGCGCTTGTTGTGCTTGTTTTTGAATCATTTTGGCCAATTTCTCCACATTTGCCCCATCTAAAAACATATCCACTTCATCAAAGGCATAAAAGGGAGAAGGACGATATCTTTGTAGGGAAAAAATAAAGCTTAAAGCGGTTAAAGATTTCTCCCCCCCAGACATGGAACTTAATCGCTGTACGGGTTTTCCTTTCGGATGGGCCACCAGATTTAAGCCACCATTAAAGGGGTCATTTTCGTCTTCTAGTTGCAAGTAACCATCGCCATCAGACAGGGTGGCAAATATAGTCTTAAAGTTTTCGTTAACAGCAGTAAATGCTTCCTGAAAAGCATTAAATCTGAGGGTGGTAAAGTTTTCTATCCGTAAAAGTAGTTCGGTTCTTTCTCCTTCTAGAGTTTGCAGTTTTTCTGATAGTTCATCTAATCTCTCTTTAGTTTTTTGGTGTTCTTCTAAAGCTAACATATTCACAGGTTCTAAAGCTGCTAATTTCTTTTGTAACTGCCGAATATCGCTTTGAATTTTCTCGAAATCTCGCTCACTTTCGGGAATTTCGGGCAAGGGATTGGGTAAGTCGCTTTCTAGTTGACTAATTTCTGTCTGTAAAGTTGTTAGTAATGCTCGTCTTTCCTCTTGATTGTTCACTAACTTCTCCGATTGCCAGATGGCCTGTTGTTGTTGGTTTTGTTGTTGTCGCAAAACTTTCTCTAATTGGTCTCTTTTTTGCTTGGTTTCCCCTAGTTGTCGGGATAATTGCTGTAAAGCTTGATTGATTTCTAAAATATGGTTATCAAGTTTTTCTATCTCCAGATTACCGATATTTCTCTGGTGAACTGCATCGGCAATCATCTTGTCAATCTCAATAATTCTATCCGCAGACTCTTGACTTTTTTCCTCTAGTCTGATTTGTTGACTTTGTAAATCTTTTAACTGTTCGCGGACTGTCGCGAGGTGATTTTCTTGGGTTTGTAACTCTAATTCTTGAGCGCGAATTATTCCCTGTACTTGTTGCCATTCGCTATGGGTATGATTGGCCTCTAAAGCAGTTAATTTCTCCTGTTCTTGCTGTAAGGATAACTCTAACTGAGGAATTTCTCTGGTTAATACTTCTAACCGTTGACGAGAAATAGTCATTTCCTCTTGCTGTCCCGATAATTGACGGGTTAAATCCTCTTTTTCTGTGGTTAAACGTTCTAAATCCTTGCTTAATTGTTGTAGAGATAATTGATTTTCCCGATGACTTTGACGGGTTTCGGTTAACTGTTGGGTTAACTGACTGATAAGATTATTAACTTGAGTAATTTTTTCTTCGTTGCGAGTCAGAATGCGATCGATTTCTGCTAATCTTTCCCGTAGAGATTCCGCTTCACTAGACTCCTTGGCAGAAATTTTACCAAAACGCAGCCCCGATCGCGTCGGTTGGCTGCCTCCGGTCATAGCACCAGTCATCTCTAATAACTCGCCATCCAACGTAACAATGCGATATTGATTGATATAATAACGGGCAGAGTCTATATCCTCGAAAACCACGGTACTGCCAAAAATATAGTTAAAAACCTCCCGATACTGGGATTGAAACTTAACTAAATTCACCGCTAAATCCAGATAACCCCGCGCATGACGCACAGAGGAAATATCTTGGGGACGGGGGGGACGAATTTTATTCAGGGGTAAAAAAGTGGCCCGACCGATGCGACGCTGTTTTAGTAAGGCAATTCCGGCGGCCGCAACGCTATCATCTTGGACGACTACATGACCTAAACGACCTCCGGCGGCGATTTCGAGAGCAATTTGATAACGTTCCTCTACTTCCCCCAATTGTGCCACTAATCCGCAGATTCCGGGCAAATCTGACTGTAATAATATTTGAGTGGCATAGGTTCCCTGGGCCTCCTGTTGTGCTTGCTTGGTCGCTTCCAGTTTATCTAATTCCCTCTGTTTGTCCCGTTGTTCCTTGAGCAGACGTTTTTGGGTGTCCTGACTGATAACGCGATTTTGTTCGGCAATGGTGAGTTTTTGGGCTAAATTTTGGATATCGGGTTCCGATTGATTAATTTTTTGTAATATTTCTTGACTTTCTTCTGTTTTTGTGCTAGTAACTTGCTCTAATTCTTGCAGACGTTGACCAGCTTCTACTATATTAGTTTGCAATCGATCGCATCTTTCGGTCAATTGGGCCCGTTGGCTACGGTAGGGGTTTAATTGTTCCTGAAGACGGGTAATATTGCGGGAAAGGTCACTTTGTTCTTTTACCCAAGCTTCTGACGCTTCCGCGAGACTACTTGCTTGCAGACGATGGTTTTCTAGGGTTTCCCTTGCGGTTTGGGTTGTCCGTAGGAGATTTGGTAAAATTTCAGTTTCTAAACGGCTTTTTTGGGCAGTAATCTGGTTTAATTCGCGATTATAGCGATTAATTTCCTCTAAAAGTCTGGTTTTCTGTGCCTGAGATTCTTTTTCGAGGTTTTCTAACTCTTTTTGTCGTTGTTGCTGTTGTTGTCGTTTGGCCTGTTGACTCGCTAATCGGGAAGTCAGGGACAGGTGTTCATCTTCCCCAAAAGCTTTGACCTGTTGATTGAGTTTCTCTAATTCTTGACTATTTTGGGCGATTTGTTCGGATAAATTGGCGATAGTCTCCGTTAAAACCTGTTTTTCCCTTTCTCCAGCTTGAATTTGTCCTTGTAGTTGCTGGCAGCGCTGCTGGAGATTTTGCCAATGCAGGACAATTTCCCATTGTTGTTTTTCTTGGACTTGGGCCTTGAGTTTTTGGTATTTTTCGGCTTTAATGCGATCGAGTGCTAATTTCTCCAGAGATTTTTGCAATTCTGTAGCAATTATTTGGCAGCGTTCTTCCCTTTCTTTAACCGAATCGATATTCTCCTTAGTTTTCTCAATTTTGCGGTCAAATTCAGCTACTCCTGCTAATTCGTCGATAATCTCCCGTCTTTCCTTGGCATTCATGCTGATAATTCGGGTTACGTCCCCCTGTAACACCACATTGTACCCTTCGGGATAGATGCGTAAACGGTTTAATTGGTCGTGAAGTTCGCTAACCGTACAGGTTTCCCCATTGATATAGTAGGTAGAAGTATAGCTGCCACCCTTAGCCACTTTTAAGCGTCGGGAAACCGTCCAATCCCTATCGGTTGCGTCAGGAATATCGGCAATATCAAAAGTCACCGAAACACTCGCTTCTGAGCTATGACGTTGACTGTTATAGCTATGATTGACTAAATCCGGTAATCTTTCGGCCCGCATTCCCTTGGAAGTAGCTAATCCCAAGCAAAACAACAATGCGTCAAGGATATTCGACTTTCCCGAACCATTTGGACCAGAAACCACCGTAAACCCCGGTAAAAAGGGTATAGGAGTCGTTCCCCCGAAGGATTTGAAGTGTGAGAGTTCGACCTTTTTGATGTAAACCATGGCAATAAGCAAAAAGTAGGCAAGCTATCAGCTGTCAGCTGGAATCGATAAGGGATAACTCCGGTTTATCCTTGACAATATCCTCAGACTTGACCGGAGATGAGTTTGATTAGTTGCGTAGTTGGAAAATTTTATGACAACACCCTTATAGAAAAATATAGCTGATAGCCCCCTTAGATGGCTTGAATCCATTCCTTGACTTGGTACTCTGTCCAGATGCCATTTTGCCAGTAGGGATCCGCTTCGATTAATTCTCGCACTTCTGACTCGCTGGCTGCCTGATAAATTGCAAAAACTTGGCTTAAATCTGCCGTTGGTCCGATAGTAACGAGAATTCCCCGTTCTTTCTGTTGATTTAATCCCTCTAGATGTGCTTGACGATAGGGTGCGCGTTTTTCCAGCACATTTTCACAATAACTACCCCAGACAACAAATTTCGGCATATTTGACCTGTACTCTCTTGATCTGTTGCTATTTTACGATCGAATCGTCAATCAGACTAAATCGCTCTAGAAAAGTGGCAAGTGGCAGGGTTTTCGGTTATCAGTGAACTGAACAGTCAAATCTGATAAGTAATAACTGCAATAGTTAATTTTTGTAAAAAGTAGTTGACAAATTGCCAGTGCTTTAAAGTGAGATTTATGTCACTTAACTTCTTGTTAACAGCCTAAACTTCTATGGTTACTATTGAAATTATTCAATAGACTGGGACTGTTAAGTCAAAGTTGCGATATTAAAGGAGGTAACGATATGAACGTAATTATCGAGTGGAATGACGTTTTTTTAGAAACTATTCGGAAAATTGGTGGCGGTCCGACACCGATTGCCCGGGCGGGGGCGATGTTACAGGTGGCGATGTTTAACGCCATTAATGCCCTTTCGGGGAATTTATACAGTCCCTATCCTAGCAATTTACAGTTAAAGCCTGATCCCGGTACTTCTCCTGAAATAGCGGCGGTTTATGCGGCCCATCGTATTCTTAGCCGGATTTATGTCAATCTGACCATGACTTTTAATACTGCTTTGGATACATCCCTGCAAAGATTAAACGTGGTTAAGATGTCCGATGCCGATACCAAAGGTAAAACGTTTGGGCAGGCCGTGGCCGATTCCATTCTCACCCTGCGTCAGAATGACGGTTCTGGCCAACCTCCCCTGTATAAACCGGGTAATCAGCCGGGGGATTGGCGACCGACAGGATCCGGGGATGCGGTTGCCCCCCAATGGCCAGACGTGACTCCCTTTGTCATGACTTCTGGGAGTCAATTTCGGCCGCCCTTTCCGGGTAACTATGCTAATAAAATCGACCTTCTCCGTAGTCCTGAATATGCGGCCCAGTTTAACGAAGTCAAACTGTTAGGGGCGGCCAATTCCCCTGTGCGTACTGCTGAAGAGGCTATAATTGCCTTTTTCTGGGCGAATGATGTGGATGGAACCTATAAACCCCCCGGTCATCTGTTCCGCATTACCCAAATTGTTGCCCAACAAAGAAATTTATCTCTACTGGAAACAGCGCGTTTATTTGCCCTAGTGGGTTTAGTCATGGGTGATGCCGCTATTGTCGCTTGGGATGCTAAGTACCGGCTGCCGATTAATCTCTGGCGACCGGAAACAGCGATCCGTCTGGCCGATCAAGATGGTAATCTTTTAACCGAAGCTGATCCCAATTGGCAACCCCTATCAATTAATACCGCCGGTCAGCGTTTTAGTCCCGCTTTCCCTGCCTATGTTTCTGGTCATGCCACTTTTGGGGCGGCCCACGCCGGAATTATGCGTAATTTCTTTGGTACTGATAACGTCACTTTTACTGCCGACACGGACGATCCTAACGCCGAGGGGATTAAACGCACCTATAATAGTTTTAGTTCGGCGGCTTTGGAAAATGGTCGCAGCCGTGTTTATCTGGGAGTTCACTTCCAATGGGACGGTGACCACGGTTTCTGGTCGGGTACACAGTTGGCTGATTTTGTCTATGCCAAAGTTTTACAGAAAGTTTAGGTAGAGTAACCGATAAACTACGCCTACCCATTAGTTTGAGGTAGGCGTTTTTAGCTAAGGAGGTCTCAAATTAGTTAGGGACTTTTGCGGAAGACAAGACCTATTCCTCCTAAAGTAATTAAACCGATAACGATAGAAGGTTCAGGAACTTTGCTAAAAGTTAGGCTACCTTGTCCTGCAATACCCAAGCGAGGAGTATAGGTAAAAGCCGCTTCACTGAGGTTAAACAATCCGCTAGTCAGGGCAAAATTAGCGATAGGAAAGAAAGCATTAGTAGAGGTGACACTATAATCGATGCCAATAAAAGTCCCATCGAAATAATTAGCCACCGGAGGGGCATCGGCCGAAGCGAGATTAAAGCTATGGTCGAGGAGATTAAAACTAATATTGGTCAAGGGGATAGATTCAAAATCTACGCCTGTAATCGTCCCATCATCGAAACTGGCCGAACCGGAATAAGTCCCATTCAGACTTCCAGAAGTTATTGCACCTTGAAAATTGTAAGTGATATTTGCCGCTTGTAAACTATTGACATTGGAACCAAAATATGCTAGGGCTAAACCTGTGATTACAGCAACTTTATTCATGGAAATTACTCCTTAAAAAAAACGGTGGGCATTGATAGCCCACCAAAAAAAACTAGAACAGGAAATTGGCAAGGTTATTCAAGACCGCCACCGCAACGTTATTAATTAACGCTAGGGGTAAAGGACTTGCGGCAGTTCCAAAACCATCAGTATCGATATTTAGAACCGTACTACTACCACGAGCAGTAAAAGTGATATAACCATCAGCAATGGGATTACTGCCGGTGTAATTCAAACTATTAAGCAGTTGCGTGAGAACAATTTTGTCGCTGCCGACGGTAAAATCAGTAATAGTATCACTGCGATCGCTCAAACTGACATAAACAAACAAATCATTACCACCTAAACCAGTTAGGGTGTCGCGACCTTGAAACCCGACTAAGACATCATCACCGGTAGTACCCACTAGATTATCAATGCCGGCCGTACCCGAACGAGTGGAACGCAAAACTTCATCACTGCGGAAATTGAGGTTTTGCAGACGGGTATCAAATTCTCTGCTCGCATCTTCCCCTAAAAAGGGTTGATTGAAGAAATTCGCCCGTAAATACTCCGCAAAAGCGTCCTGTTCCGTACCATCGGGGGCAAAAGTTGCATTTCCAGTGAAGTTGGGTGTACTGCCTAGCAAATTGACGCGATTGCGCTGGGGAATGGTATAACCATCCCCGCCATCAAGAAGAAAAGAAAGCGTCACCATGCGGAAGCTACGATTAGCATCACCAACAATTGCGCCATTTTGCACCACCACATCGATAACTGTGCCGTTTTCATCCTTAATTACTAAGGATTTTACTCGACTGCCAGCGGGGTCATCGAGGTCGAAACTCAAGGACATCCCCCCCACTTGCGGGAAACGGCCCTGGGAATTAGCAGGATCGTTTGTACTAGCCGCCAGGCCGTACTCCAAAATCCCTTTTAATTCAGTAGCGGTGACAGTGGTGAGACTGAGGGAATTATTAAAACTGAGGGCATTTTTAATCGCTACTTCTGAAATTCCCCCGGCCGGTTTCACCCCCGGTACTTCTTCCGGTGCTACCCGTACTGCTTCCGTACCGGTGGGAACGATGATACTGCCAATGCTATTGCGAATACCACCGCCATTTTTCAGGGAAATAACCACGTTAGCATCGGTTTTTTTGGCCTCAGCTAGGTTAGCATCGGCGGTAATATTGCCGAGGTTGGTTTCCTGTTGGCGAACTCCATCTAATCCTGTCCCCGACCGTTGACCATTGAGGAAAACCCTGGTAAAACCGAAGAAATTGCCCTCTTGAGCGTTAATAACGTCTCTGAGGGAATTGGTAATCGCCCGAATTTCGGGGTCTTCTAATCCTGTTCCCCCCACTTCCGTCACTCCTTGGGCATCGGTGGCGTAAGCGCCGCTAATATTGGGATTGTAGCTTTCGGGAATGATATGACCACTGCTATCAAAATCGATAACTAAGCGTCCGACGTATTTGTAATTAGCGTCGGTATTAACTACCGCTACCGGTTTTCCGTCCGGGTTAGTTTTAACAATGGGGTAAACGCCCTGGAAGGTGTCTCCGGCGCGTAAACGGTCATTTTCGTCGGTTAAACGAGTATGGGAACCACCAGCGACGATAATATCGACATTGCGTAAACGTTCCGCTAGGGCCTGTTCAATCGATAATTGTTGCATATGGGCTAACAAAACGACCTTATTCATCCCCGGATTAGCGGCCAAAAGTGCATCGACGGAAGCTTGAATAATGGCCGCTAAAGCATCAAGGTCATCTGGATTAGCAGGAGAAACTCCCACGTTACCCGGACTGGAAATTGAGCGTAAAATCGGGGTAGTTGCCCCAACAATGCCAATTTTCTCGCCATCGGGCAGAGTAATCACCGTACTCTTAGCGATTTTATTTGGAATGGTACTCGCTTCCCGACCATCGGCAGTCACTAAACTGGCTAAGTTGGTATCGGGGGCAAAATTAAGATTAGAACTGAGATAGGGGAAATTTGTACCCGGATAGTTGCCACTGGGAAGAATTAGATTACGGACAACTGCTGTACCTTGGTCAAATTCATGATTGCCAAAAGCGTTCGCTTGTACTCCTAAATTGTTGAGAATCTGGATATCGCCTCGGCCAACTGCCCCGAATACCTGTTCGCTGGCCCCGAAAAATAGCCCCGGAATGTAGGCATCTCCAGACGCAAGGGTGAGGGTATTGGCAAAACCCGCTACACCGTCATTATCGATGTCCTGCTGTCGCAAAGCATTTAACACCGCACTCATGCGCGGGGCATCATCAAGGGCTGAAATTCCGCCTTCGTTGTCGGAAAAATGGAATAATTGCAGTTTAAAGGGTTGAGGTGTGCTTAAATCTAAACCAATTAAAACGGGATCGTGATCACTGGTACGATAGGGGTTAACTTGGTAGAGTGCAGAGGGGTTTAAGGGGGGATTGGAGGGGTTTTCGCCGGGGTCGATTATATCGTCGTTATAGTCGAAAACATTAGGTTCATCAGCGTTAATGTGCCATTCTGCTACTCCCGTTACCTGGGAGGCTAAACTAGCATTAGCGAGAGCATGGTCGAGATAACCAGCTTGACCGTCGAAAACGAAGGAATAAGCGTCTATTCCACCGAATTGACTGACTAAGTTCGTGTATCCGGCGGATTCGAGCGCTCGAATTGGGTCTTCTTGGGCGTAGGCATTGAGATCCCCGATAATTAAATAATCCCTATCACCGCTATTAGTGGGATCCGTGGCTATCCAATCCCTTAAGGCTAAGGCCGCATTGGTGCGACTGGCATTCCAGAAACCTTGACCATCCCCTCGATCGAAGTTAGGATCACTTGTATTAGTTAAACCCGATTGACCTTTTGATTTTAGGTGATTGACGACTAAATTAAATTTGGCACCAGTATTGACTTCTTGGAAGGCTTGTGCTAGGGCGGGACGATTGCGAGTATCATCGAAACGAGGATCAACGCTACTGTCTAAGATCTTAAAATCACCTACAGGGGTCACTTTAGCGGGTCGATAAATCAATCCCACCTTAATCGCATCAGTGCCAATTGTACCTGTGGGGATAAAAGCGTAGGTTCCTGCACCTGCAACGGCATTTAAAGCGTTAACAAGCTTAGATATCGCCCCATCGCCGTTATTTTCCAATTCTATCAACCCGAAAACATCGGCATCAAGACCGATAAGCGCCGTGACTAATTTCTCCTCTTGACGCTGAAATTCGTTGATACTATTGGCACCCCTGGCATTATTAGTGCCATTGGCGACGGTGGTAAAGTAATTAAGGACGTTATAACTGGCAATTTTTAGGCGACCACCCACATTAGTGGGGGTTTCTGAGCGATTATTGACCGCTTGGAAGTCCACACCTTGGTTATTCTGGACGCGATAGGTGCCAAAACGTTGGTCTAAAACTCCGGTTAATCCCGTTACTGTGTCCCTGGCCCGTAGAATATTACTGGTACTGAGGGGATTGCCACCACGTCCGAATAAAGTCGTCGGAAAAGTGAGATTACTACCATCATCTAGGGTAATTCGTCGCAGATTATTACTCGCTTGTAAAGTATTGGCATCCGTCCCCGGATTGGTAACGTTAGTGGGTTGCTGTAAACGTCCCCCGGAGGATAAAACCACACTACCAAAACGACCAAGTTGGAAATATTCGGTTAAAGAGAGTGTTTCGGCGAAAGTTGTCCGCATTCCCTCAAAAGCTTCTAAAACTTGCGGTTGAGCATTCGCGTTCGAGAGATTACTAATAGTGGCGGCCGTGGGTAAGGGATTATTATTAGAAATAATTAACGCTTCTGTGATGCTGCTCAGTTGGGTTAAGGATGCCCCCGCGTTACCAAATTCACTAACTGTTCCTGTAATTCTAACTTTATCGCCGATAGTAACGTTAATAATCGGGATATTGCCTTCAAAAATAAATAAACCTTCGGAAGTCAGAGGATTACTATCGCTGTCGCTATCTTCCTCCTGGAGATAAAAACCACTTAATCCCGTATTACCCTGGAAATCTCCCACCACGATCGCCTCTACAGTCACCAATTGATTTAAAATTGGACTGACTAAACTCGTGCCTTGAATTTCATGGATTTTTACGAGGGTAGGAGTGGGCGGAACAACTGTACCGGGGGCGGCTAAACCAGTCACGGCAATATCATCAATTGCGTATTCATCGCGACTACCGCTACCGCTACCATCATCTCCTGTCCAACGCAGAAAAAAATTACTATTAGCGGCAATACTTAATCCAGAAAGAGTGATAGAACGAGTTACCGACTGCCAACCAGAGGTATCGGAAGCCTCCGGGGTGATAAAATTCAAACTGCTAACAGCAGTAAAAATATTTCCGTCCCCAGAATAGGAAAAATTCAGAGAATTAGCCCGATTTTGGTCGTTGCGAAAGCGGATGATATAGGAAAGAGTAATCGAATCCACTAAGCTATTAGTGACATTCTGTAAGCGTAGGGTGATAGCACCGGGGGTGAAGTCATCCCCGGCCGGTTGTACCCCAAAAGCATTATTTCCCGAAGCAACGGTGAAACCATAAACTCCCCCGGTGTTGACAGGAGAAGAGGCGCTTCCCCTAGCAAAATCTCCTAAAGAAGTACGGGTGTCCCCATAGGTCATGCTGCCATCGGAAAGACCGGAAATAATCCAAAGGTCGGAATCTAGCTGACCTAGACTCGGAATCGGGGCGAATCCCGAACCAGTAAAAGTATTAAAATTTTCTGTAAAGGTAGCGTTACTCATACTGTAGTGATGAAGATGCCTTTACTACCCTAGAGTTCAAGGATTAATGACTGGTAAACTCTCCTTTAATGACCCGTAAACCTTTGGTTAAAAGAGATTATTCGTTAAATTCTAGCCTTTCTCATAGACATGACGTATAACGTTAACGATAGCCAAATTGCACAATGAATGAAATCCTATCCAGTAGAGTTCCGTCAGAAAATCCTAGAATTGTCATTATAACTAACCCATCTCTCCCAGACAATTAGCGAAAAGATTCTATATTTATTCGGTCATCAAATCCAGTTTACAAGCTTCCGGGTTGGTAGTAACCACTTCAGTGGTTGTTTAACCAAGAACAAGAGGAAAAGCAACGTAGAATTATTTTTTAAGATAAATACGAACTCCTTTAACTTCATCAACTAGCCGATAATTTTCCTTGATAACCCTAGCAATTTCAGGAAAAACTTCGTGTTCCTGAGTTTTTCTATCTTTAAATACAGTCATTCTTGGAGCTACAGCATCAACAAATAACTTAGCATTAGAATTAATAAGATCGTCTGCATACTGTTTAAAAAAATATTGCTGTAGGGGAGAGTAGTTAAGTGATCCGAGTACACCGGCCCTTGTTGCTTGTATAAGTCCCGTGTCAAAATATAACTCTGATGCCCATCCCCAGACAGCCATAGATTCACCAGGAGAAGCATACTTTAGAATATTTTTTGCAATCGGACTAAGATAATTTTTAGCAAATACTCTGCAATTATCGAGGTAAACATTATCTAATTTTATTATCGTTGCAAATTGTAAAAAACTAGCAGTAATTGTAATAAAAATCACACCTGTTAAAAGAGATAACTTTAAGTTTGAAAGAGTTAATTGCGACACCTGTAAGACTTTTGCCAGTTCACCTAGAAAAACGCCGATGAGAAATCCACTAGGTATGATTAGAAACAGCAAATAATGAGTAAACCCGTTCCCCGGTCTAATAATTGAGTAACTCGATGCAACCAAAATAAATAAACTGTAATAGACAAAACAAAATGTGTTAGACTTTTCTTGATTTAGGCTTAAGGAAAAACGCTTTATTATTAGAAATGGGACTCCTAATATCAAGACAATTGCTGTGAATAAAAATAATATCCTTGTATCTGGCACTCTTCTTAACATCCGAAGAAATATGTTAATTTTTCCGAAAAAGCTTAGTTGATTTACGTTTCCCATCAAACCATGGGTAGAATAAATCAATAAATTTTGTTGTATGTAAGATTTCCAGAAAGCATCATAGATTGAGAAAATTGTTAGATATAGTATAACTAAAGCCGAGAACAAGATTCCCCCAAGAAAGAAAGCAGCAAGACTCCTAATGAATTGACCTCTTGCGATGCTTTTTAGCCAGAGTGTGTGCAAAAATATACAAGCAATTGATAAAGCTATAGGAACTGACTGCATTTTGGCAAAAGGAGTAAGTCCCAGGATAAAACCCAAGGCAAATATCAGGCGATTAGGATTAGATGAATTACCAGCATAATATTTACAAACGATTAACAAAGCTACACTTAATATTACAATCGAAAAATGTTCACTTGTATCCCACATTCCGCACCCTCAACTGTCACAGATCAAAAAAGCCATTAAAGTAGTACATAATAACTAAAATTAATTCAAAGGTTAAAAGGGTTAATGAGAATATATAGCATTAAAAGGGGTATGGAGCGA
>NZ_JADEVX010000127.1:0-12617 GCF_015207925.1 Microcystis sp. LEGE 00066
TGGTGGCGGTGAGCAGGGTGGGGATCATGATGACACCGAACCAGCCGACATAAAGACGGTTGTTGGTGCTGGTGATCCACTGGCAGAACTGCTCCCACAGGGAAGCGCTCTCGCGCTGTTGTAGAGTGGTGGTCATTGGTTTATGATTCCTATTAAGTTATCGAGGTACGATTGATTGATGATGTCTCTATCTTAAGGAGTTTGTATCGGTTTGTAAAGGGGTTTGAAACTATTGTTACTTATACTATTGATAAGCTGAGGTTATGCTAAGTCTATAGGGTTTCCTGACCAAGTTTTCCTTTTGGGGAGTACGTCGTCAGGGGCCGATGTTAAATCAGGTCATACTTCATGTTTATGAAAAAAACCTAGATCTCGAACTCAGGTTAGACTAAAAAGGGAAATTTAATCATAATGGCGGTTGTCCTGACTATGGTAGAAAAAGTTCGTAAAACCGAGGCGGAATGGCAGGCCCAGCTAACTCCCGAACAGTTCCAAGTTACTCGCAAAAAGGGAACAGAACGGGCTTTTACGGGTAAATATCACGATAATAAAGAAAAAGGTATTTACAAATGTGTCTGCTGTGGTACGGAGTTATTTACTTCTGACAGCAAGTATGATTCGGGTACTGGTTGGCCGAGTTTCTGGACTGCTGCTAACGAGACTAATATTAAGTATGAACGAGATGTTAGTTTTTTCATGGTGCGGACAGAGATTCTTTGTGCCACCTGTGATGCTCATCTCGGTCACGTTTTTAATGATGGTCCACCCCCGACGGGAAAACGCTATTGTCTCAACTCTGCCGCTTTGCAGTTTGAAAAAAATCCCTAAAGCAAAAAGAGGTCTGGAAAGACCTCTTTTTTTAAGTTCTAGTGGCAGCCGATTACAGTAAACCTGTATTAGTTCCTGGTTTGCCAGTAGCTAACTGCACTTTGACAATTTTGCCGCCCATTTTCATGATGCGTTGTTGCTCACGAAACCAATTATCGTAGGGAACGAGTTTGGTGAAATAGGTATTTTGTAATTCCCGTTGTGTCCGAATGCGGCTTTGGCTTGGAACACAAGCGGTGATTTTGAACATCCGCATGGATTGACTTCTCCTAATCGCTGAAAAACTTGTCGCTCAAACTAACGAAGGCCTTTTTCTAAAATAACAAAGGTCGGGAGTCAAGGATCAATACTAGCTCGTCAAAACCTATCCTGGACAGATTCAGCCTTTAAAGACCTAGCACTCATCCTCGGCTTCCCGAACCTATTTTGTCCGAGTTCGTTATTTCTAGCTTAAGCCAGAGCTAATGTAGTCGAAGTAAATCCCCATTTCTTTACCCGCATCAGCACCAACTAAACTAGCGGTGACTTCTTTCATCGCTTGGATAGCTTGAACGGTGGAGGAGATGGGTACACCTAAAGAGTTGTAGGTTTCTTTCAGTCCGTTGAGAACGCGCTCGTCGAGGATAGAAGGATCTCCAGCTAACATAGCGTAGGTAGCATAACGGAGATAGTAGTCGAGGTCACGGATACAAGCGGCGTAACGACGGGTGGTGTACATATTGCCACCGGGACGGGTTACGTCAGAGTATAACAGGGACTTAGCCACAGCTTCCTTAACGATACCGGCAGCGTTGGCGCTAATGACACTAGCGGCGCGCACGCGCAGTTCACCGGTGGCGAAGTAGCCTTTCAGTTTGCCGAGAGCAGAAGCGTCAAGGTATTTGCCTTGAACGTCAGCAGAGTTGATAACAGAAGTAATTGCGTCTTGCATGGTGGTTCTTCCTTGGGTTTTGCTTAATCTTAAGAGGTTTACGGGGGGTGTGTCTAGAACAATTCACAAAGGAATTATTCTACGACATAGAGCCGATCACGTAATCGAAGTAGGAAGAAGCTTCAGAAGCATCGTCAGAAGACATAAGACCAGTAGCAACTTCTTTCATTTCGCGAACGCTTTGAGCTACGGCACCGATGTCGGTTCCTAAAGATTTGTACATTTCACGCACACCGACTAAACCGATTTCTTCAATCGGGGTGACATCACCAGCAACTACTCCGTAGGTGATTAAACGTAGGTAGTAGTCCATGTCACGCAGACAGGTAGCGGTCATTTCTTCGCCGTAAGCGTTGCCACCGGGGGAAACGATGTCAGGACGTTTTTGGAATAAGCGATCGCCAGCTTGTTTGACGATGGTTTCGCGAGCGCCCGTCAGGGTTTCAGCGATGCGTAAACGAGCGGCACCACTGGTAACGAAGGCTTTAATTCTGTCTAGTTCGCCGGGGCTGAGGTAACGAGCTTCAGCATCAGCATTCACGATCGATTTCGTGACGATACTCATTGATGGATTCCTCCCAACTAAGTGAGATTAATAAACTTAATCTGACATTTTATAGCAGTTGTGGTCACTACGCTTAAGTTATCTCGTTTCCGCCTCAGCGTCTCAAGACTTCCCTAGCTAGAGCGACCTAACGCAACTATTTTGCGGCATCTGGTTCACCTTCTCACTATTTTCGTAATACTTTTTAACATTTGCCCTGAGAAAGGAGCACCGGAGTGGGGTGTAGGGTGTAGGGTGTAGGGTGTGGGGTGTGGGGAGAATACAATGAAACTGTCTCCTGTCTCCTGCCTCCTGACGACTGATTTAGCCTAGCCAATTAATTGCCCCTTTAATCCAGTCTTCTGGCTGAGTATTTTTACTAAATAAAGCATCTTGACTGAGGACTGCTATGGCTCGATCGATCTCCTCTTGGCTGTATCCTAAAGCTAAAAGGGTCATCTGCACATCTTCGAGGATTTCCGCTGCTGGTAGTATTGCCGTGGTTGTCGTCGTCGCTTCTTTTAGCTGTCGCCATGCTGCCAATTTAGTTTTTAACTCTAAAGCGATTCTTTCTGCTGTTTTTAAGCCGACTCCGGGGGTTTTGCTCAAAATTTTGGTATTTCCTGTCACTATCGCCACCACAAGTTCCTCAATCCCCAGGGTATCGATTAAAGCTAGGGCTAATTGCGCCCCAACTCCGTTGACGGAAAGCAGTTGACGAAACAAATCTCGCTCTGGGGCGGTGCCGAAACCGTACAATAAAGGCTGGTCCTCGCGAAGGAGTAGGTGAGTAAAAATCTGACGACTATCATTGTTATCTTTGCCGATGTCTAGGGCTAATCGCGAGGGAATTTGAATTTCGTAACCGATCTGGTTTACGTCTAAAATCAAGATCAGTCGGTTATTGGGGGTTTTGATCACCTCGATCGCTTGTCCCCGTAAATAATTAATCATTGATTTAATTCTCCTACGAAAATAACCGAACCACAGTGATGACGGTTTTTACTCCCTGAAGGAATGCCGGGGAGATTTTCATTTTTGTTACAATTGTTAACAGAAGTGAATGGCGCAATTGATAACCTAATTTTCTTGGCGTTAGTCCCCCATAATTGGAGAAGATACAAAATGAATGGCAACATTAGAGTCGGGAATCTCTTTGGAATTCCCTTTTATATTAATCCTTCTTGGTTCTTTGTTCTGGGGTTAATTACCTTAACCTATGGGGGAGAATTAAGTCAGTTTCCCCAGTTAACGGGAATTATGCCCTGGCTCTTGGGATTTTTGGCCGCTATTCTCCTATTTGCCTCCGTGGTTGCCCACGAATTAGGTCATAGTTTTGTTGCCATCGCCCAAGGTATTGAAGTCAAATCAATTACCCTCTTTTTATTCGGTGGTTTGGCAACTCTCGGCAGAGAATCGAAAACTCCTCTAGAAGCTTTTCTAGTGGCAATTGCTGGCCCTTTAGTTAGTTTACTGCTCTTCGGTATTTTCCTAATTATTGGTCTTAATATTAGTTTAAATGCGCCCCTGGCAGCGATTCTTTCTCTGCTTGCCTATATCAACCTCGCTTTGGGTTTATTTAACCTGATCCCCGGTTTACCTTTAGATGGTGGTAATATCCTTAAAGCCATCGTTTGGCAAGTAACGGGCAATCCTAATAAAGGGGTTTTATTCGCTAGTCGTTTCGGTCAATTTTTTGGTTGGTTAGCGATTGTCATCGGTGCGCTATCAATTCTCGGAATCAGTCAATTAGGCAGTTTTTGGACGCTATTAATTGGCATTTTCCTCCTACAAAATGCCGGCTTTTCCGCTCAATCAGCTAAGGTTCAAGATTTCCTAAGTCGCTACAGTGCTAAAGATGTTATCTCTCCTAATAGTCCTGTAGTGCCGATTAATTTAACCCTGCGCGAGTTTGCTAATAATTATGTTATCGGTAAACAACAATGGTCTAAATTCCTAGTTACCGATAGCGAAGGTAAACTATTAGGGGTGATTAATGTAGAGGATCTGAAAACGATTCCCACTTCCCAATGGACAGAGGTAAATATCGGCCAGTTATTACAAACTAGCGAAAGTCTCAAACTGGTTTTGTCTCATACTTCCCTCCTAGATGTGGTGAAAATTTTGGAAGGAGAAAATTTATCTCAAGTGACAGTGGTAGAAGAAAACGGCACGGTTTTGGGGTTAATTGAGAAAGCTTCTATCCTTACTTTTCTCGCCCAAGAAACCCAAAGTCAACCCGCTTAATCAGTTATCAGTTATCAGTTATCAGTTATCAGTTATCAGTTATCAGTTATCAGTTATCAGTTACCAGTTATCAGTTACCAGTTATCAGTTACCAGTTATCAGTTATCAGTTAGGTAAATGTAATTCTCACCTCAATATTGATGAATCAGTCTAATCGCTATCTGCTAGGATTTATCCTTGTTGTCGCCGCTTATATAACTTTAATTGCTCCAGAAGTTAATAACCATATACAAGCAATGCTCGGAGGATCATCATCAAATTTACAAGCAAACAGATATTCTGAATTTCTTAGTCTTGTAATTAATGCGAGTATTTTATACCTTATATACAAATGGTTTTCAGGAAAGTATAATTTATGAGTTATCAGTGTTAAGTTTCCGACTCGCAGAATTTTGTCTAGTATCTCCTGTTGCTTTAAAACTGTCCCTTTTTTCCTTTTTGGTCTGATTTCGAGATCAGGCAATAAACATTTTTTAACCACAGAGGCACAGAGGACACAAAGAGCCAACTCACATAATTTTATTTAGTATCTCCTGACTATACTAACTGTCGCATTGCTTGCCACAATTGCTCGTATTCTTGCTCAGTTGCTGGCGATAAAGGGTTTAAAAAATCACTTTTTTTGACTGCTTCTGGATTTACAAGTAAAGGATTATTTTTAATATCTGGGGGAATTTGGTCGAGATTTTCAGTGAGAATTAGGGGGGATAATCCAGAGGTAAATAAAGAAATTTTAGTGGCGGATTCTGGTTGCCAACAAAAATCAATCCATTGCTGGACAAGAGAATTAGGAGTAGTTAAAACTGGTTTTACCCAGACATCTGACCAGAGAGAAGTACCAGATTTGGGGACAACAACTTTAATTTTATTATAGCGATCACTCACTGGTAAAATGTCATTAGACCAACCCACAGACAGCCAGACATCACCAAGTATCAGGGGTTGTAAATAATATTGAGAACTATAAAATCTTACCTGTTTTTGTAAGGCGAACAGCTGGTCTTTTAGTCCCGTAACTTGCTTTAAATCACTAGCATTATAAGAATAACCCAATTTTTTTAGGGTTAAACCGATGACTTCGCGACGATTATCAATTAGGGCAATTTTACCGGTTAATTCCGGTCGCCATAGATCGGACCAATCCTGTGGTCGCCAGTCAAATTGAGCGAATTTTTCCTCATTATAGGCAATTACTGTCATTCCCCAACGGTAGGGCGCACCCCAGACTTTCCCCTCTGTTTGCAGTTGTCCTTGAGCATTGCGAGTCATATTTTCTTGCCAACGTGGGGGCAGTTTTGACCAATTAGAGAGTTGAGAAGTATCTAGGGGTTGAATTAAACCGTTGCTAATCGCTTTTCCTAGCCAAGCATCCCCTAGGGTGACTAAATTACCTATCGCTGGGTTTTGTTCCCTAAAAGGGATAGGAATCGAAAATTGTGAGGTTGGTTGCCCCTGATTTTTTAACCATTTTTCCAACAATTCTAATAGCTCTTTCAGCTGCCTTTCCGACTGAAAATTGACTTTTTTTTCGGCAATAGTTTTCTGAAAATCTGTTAGCAATCGCGGCGGAATTGAACCGGACAGGAGAAAAATGCTCGGATCGCCGCTTCCGGAAGCGCAGCCACTTAAACCTCCTGCTAAGGCGATTGTACCTAATCCTTGCAAAAAAGAACGTCTATTTAACATATCGCCCGCCGATTCTCAACTTTAACAGTAATAATTGCCAGTTTCTAGCCTTGAATTATTATAGGACGATTTTTAACAAAATGTAAACTAGGGAGTTTTGCCGCTACCGATTTCAGCCATAGAGAGGCTTTGTTGTTAACTTTTATGGTAGAAAACTCTGATTTTGTCCTAGTTAAAGCTAGGATAGAAGGAGTAAGCTAAGGGGAGAGGTTATAAGACTATGTCAAACAATCATGATCGAGATTTCCATTATTCTTGTCGTTGTGGAAAAGCCAATTTTCAGTCTGTAAAACATCGATCTGGTATTTTATTAATCGGGGGAGCGGAAGGAGGTAAGTTAGGAGAAGATCAAGCGACCACATGGTTATTAAATCGAGCTAAAGGCGGCAATTACTTAGTGCTGCGCTTTGGCGATCTTGGCGGTCAAGCCGATTGGATTTGCGACAATTATCCCTCCCTGATCGGCTCGGCAGCGGAACTATCAATTGATAGTCGTGAAGGGGCGAATCATCCTGATGTTATCGAATATATTCGTAATGCCGATATCCTTTTTTTTGCTGGTGGTGATCAAAATCAGTACGAGGATTTGTGGGAAAGCACAAAGGTGGAAACAGCGATCAATTATCTGATCAACGACAAAAAAGTTCCCGTGGCGGGAACCAGCGCAGGAATGGCTATTCTGGGGGATTTTTACTATGCGCCTACTCACGAAGGAGTACTGAGTTCGGAAATATTAAATAATCCCTTTCACTTCAACACCAAAGACTTCTATCGGAGTGATTTTATTCGGGTTCCTTTTCTCAAAAAAGTGGTGACAGATACCCATTTGGATCGACTCAATCAAGATCATCCCGAAACAAGATATAGTCGCCTTTTTGGTTTTTTAGCCCGCAATGTCCACGATAATCACAATCAACTACCTGCCTACGCTATCGGTTTAGAAGAAGGTGCTTTTCTGGCGATCGATGAGCATGGTATCGCCAAAGTCTATGGTAACGGCACCGATAAGGGACAAGATGCCTATTTTCTGCAAACTAACGGGACTCTACCCGAACAGATGGAGCCGGATCGGCCTTTAATCTGGAATAACAACGGTCAAGCGGTGAAAGTCTATCGCATCGCAGGAACTCCCTCCGGCAGCGGTGAATTTGACCTCAAGGATTGGTCTAGTGCGGCTGGCGGCGGCTGGGAATATTGGTACACTAAAGGGGGAATGGCAGGGTTTAAGCGGGTTCCGGTAGCCTGAAGGTCATTTTTGTCAAAAAAGTGATTTCTATGGGTGTTAGGATTAATTTTGAGGCAATAAGGAGAATTTTTTGATCTATGACCCCTGAATTAATCACTTTTGGTCGATATCTCGCGGGTGAATTTGAAAATCAACGGCAAGCGCAAGCAGAACCGGTGTGGTACGTTCACCTGCGTTTATGGTTGCGTCCGTTGCCTTTATTTCGAGAAGACAGCATCGCGCTTTTTGCCGAACAGGCGAGTATAATCAATTTAGACCAACCCTACCGACCGCGACTGTGGCGATTAACGCGCTCGGAATCGGGAGGGTTAGAGGTTAGGCACTATATGTTTAATGACCTGAAATCCGTGCAAGGTGCGGGCAAAAATCCTGATATTTTGCGAAAAATTAGCTTAGAAGACCTAACTTTCCTGCCTACTTGCACTTTAGCGGTCAAAGTCCATACCCTCGCTGATCATCAATACCAGTTTATCGCCCAACCGCAACCAGAACAGCGCTGTCAATTCACCTATGAGGGTACAACCTATCAGGTGTCTTTAGGTTTCGAGGTGACGAGTCACAGCCTAAAAACCTACGATAAAGGTCTAGATCCCGGCACCGGTAAGGGAATTTGGGGCGCTCTGCTCGGTCCCTATCAATACGAGAAAAAACGGGATTTTTCGGCAGAATTGGAGGTGTGAGGAAGATTGCATCACATGAGGTCAAAATGACGGCAGATGACACCGCAAAGAGCCGCTAAAGCGGTAATTCCTAAAGCTGTACCGATGTCTTGTCCTTGATTGACGGCAAAAGAAGTGACGATTCCTGCACCTAAACCGGCTGTGATTGCCGCTCCGAGAAAATCTTTATCTGAGTTTTTATACATAGAGATAAGGCCAAATTTCCACAAAATCGTGTTTTTTACCTTATCATCCTCTTTTGAGCCACTAATCACCAGGAGGCGGAATTGCAATCAAGCTTTAGATTTAGCCACGTTTCTTAACATTAAGTTGGGTCAGATAGATAGGAGGTAAAATCGATGAAATTAGCTAAAATCTCTTTTTCTGGCTTTTTAATGCTGATTATCTACCTTTTGCTAATACTGAGTTTTGTTAATGCCAGCAAGGCACAATCGGATACGGCGGTAAGATCGGAGTTAATTAGTCTCCGCAATCGAGTTGAGCGCCTTGAAAGTCAGGTCCGAGGAATAACCATCCGCGGGGAAAATGCCGCTCCCATTCCCCAACGGCGATCGGGAACGGGTATAGTAAATGGGGAAGTAGTCGGGGAAAGTGACCCACTGTTCCAGCGTTTAGCCACTTTAGTAATTGAATTAAAGGAAGATTTAAAAAAGCTAGAGCAACGGGTGCAAATCTTAGAAAAAGAAACCGTTAGCCAGAAATCGTCGTCAATTGATGCTATAACGATCGAAAGTTAAATTGATCCAAACTATGCAGTTAATTGATTATGTAATTGTGCTGCTTTATCTGGCAGGAACCCTAATAATCGGGATTATAGCCGAGAAAAAAGCTTCTCAAGGTCTAGAATCCTACTTTTTAGGTAATCGTAATTTGCCCTGGTGGATGTTAGGGGTGTCGGGAATGGCAGCTAACACCGATTTAGCGGGAACTATGGTCATTTCTGCCCTAATTTACGCTGTCGGACCCAAAGGACTATTTATCGAAATCCGCGGCGGTGTTGTCCTAATTATGGCCTTTCTCATGGCTTTTATGGGCAAATGGAATCGGCGGGCCCAAGTTATGACCATGGCGGAATGGATGAAATTTCGCTTTGGACCAGGAAAACAGGGTAATTTTGCCCGAATTATTAGCGCCATCGCCATTCTCTTATTCTCTATCGGTACGATGAGTTATTTCTCCGTTGCGGGGGGGAAATTTTTAGGGCAGTTTTTGGGTATGGATGATCGTCTTGCTTCGGTGATATTAATTCTTTTAACCTTGATTTATACGGTGGCCAGTGGTTTTTATGGTGGGGTAATTACCGATTTATTTCAAGGGTTTCTGATTTTTGTGGCGGTAATTTATGTATCGGCAGTGGCCTTTTTTACCGTTAATCTTCCCGATAGTTTCACGGTAGCAATTCCGGGGGCAACGGAGCCAAAAACTTGGAATTTAAGCGACTGGGCTAGTATTTTTCCCTCGCTGACTTTGGATTTACCTGGAGATTATGCCATCTTTAATTTGTTTGGTGGGGTGATTTTCTTTTATTTAGTTAAAACCATCATCGAAGGTTGCAGCGGCAGCGGTGGTTATATGTTACAACGATACCTAGCCGCTAAAAGTGATCGAGATGCCGGTTTATTATCTTTATTCTGGATTATTCTGCTTTCTTTCCGTTGGCCCCTGGTCACAGCTTTTGCGGTTTTAGGTATTCACTACGGTTTAACTGAAGGCACGATTACAGATCCAGAAAGAATTCTGGCCACGGTGATTACTCAATACATTCCTGTGGGGATGAAAGGGTTATTAATTGCTGCTTTTTTAGCGGCAGCTATGTCCACTTTTAACGCAGTTATTAACGCTAGTGCCGCCTATTGGGTCAAAGATATCTATCAAGCTTTTTTGAAACCAAATGCGGGAGAACAGGAGTTAGTTTTTCAAGGTCGTCTGGCCTCGGTTTTTGTGGTCGTAATTGGCTTAGTTTTGAGTTTTAATATCCAAAATGTCAATGATATTTGGGGTTGGTTAACCACGGGATTAGGGGTGGGATTAGCAGTTCCTCTGCTATTACGTTGGTATTGGTGGCGCTTTAATGGTTATGGTTTTGCCGTGGGAACTTTAGCAGGAATGATTGCGGCTATTGCCTCACAAGCGATAATTTTACCTTTCTTTCGTCACAGTCAATATCAGGAACTTATTCTCTTTCTTGTGCCGAGTTTGTTCGCTTTAGCTGGCTGTATTATCGCTACTTTGTTAACTCCTCCCACCGATAGTTTAGTTATGGAAAATTTCTATAATGTTACCCGACCTTTTGGCTTTTGGGGAGAAGTCCGTCACAGTGTTAAACCTAACCTACAGGCAAAAATTAAAGCGGAAAATCAACGGGATATCATCGCCGCTTTTCTCACTGTTCCTTGGCAATTAGTCCTCTTTATGATGGGGATTGTTTTAATCATCAAGCAGTGGGAAAGTTTGAAGATTTTGGCTTTGGTTTTTCTTTTGCTGTCCATCGGTCTCTATTTTACTTGGTATCGACATTTATCTAAGGAAATTACCGTCACTAAAGACCGAGATTTAGGTTAGGCAGTAATTCAGTTATCAGTTATGAATTATCAGTTATGAGTAAGATCTCGTTCCCAGGTTCTACCTGAATACTATTTTAAGGCAGAGCCTTAGATATTGTGTTCCAAGGCTCTGCCTTGGAACAAGGGAAACTCGCAATCCAAAATCTAAAATCTAAAATCCCAAAAAGAGTGGAGGAGCGGGTATCATTTCTCCACGAAAATCTAGTAATTGCACCAGAATTAAATAAGCGATTGCGATCGCAATCGAAATCGCTCCAGTAATGATCGCAACCAGTTTTCCTCGATTCATAAACAATCCCTCAACTGATATAGTCTTATTGTACTAATGCCAGACAATAACCTCATCGCGATCAAAGCGAACTTTCTTCAACAGTTAATATTTGTCTTCTAAGGAGCGATAGTCGAGAGCCACTGCTGCTACTGCTGCATAACCGCTACCTTCTAATTGCAGAATACGATCATAAGCCGCTGGCTCGATTCCTTCTAGTGGACAAGCATCAATATCGAGCAAGGCGGCGGTTTCCATCAGCATTCCCATCGCAATATAACTCTGTCGCTGAGACCACCATTGAACAATTGCTGAGCGTGGCCCATTAACTAAATCTGACACCATCAGATTCTTATAATTCTCCAGAGAAGCGACATCTAATTCTCGAACTTGAGCTATTTTTGCAACGAATTTCTCGACATATGCTACTTCAATTTTGGTAAGAGTAGCAAGTACCACATAGTGGGAGCAATCCTCTACTTGAGTTTGATTCCAACTGACCGGAGTAAGTGCCGCACGAATTTTTGGATCTTGAACGACAATAAATTTCCAGGGTTGCAAACCATATGAAGAAGGAGCCAGTCTCAAGCTTTCTTCTAAGACAAACCAATCTGCTTCAGAAATTTTTTTAGACGGGTCAAATTTTTTGACAGCGTATCTCCACTGAAGCTTTTCTAAAATTTCTTGAGGTTGAATCGTCATTATATCTCCTGGGCGATTGAGCGCTGGAATCTATTTTAAATTCTCTCAAAATCTGCAAAAAAAAAAGCAAGCAAAATTTTGCCGTCAATTGTTAAGTTTGGTTAAGAAAAATAGCAAGAGCGGCAAGGAATAGAAATCCCTTACCGTTGACTTTGGCCGGACTCACCACTTCTTATAGGGTAAAAACTTACCCGACATGGTAATTTTAACGCGATCGCCTTTAGGGTCTTCTTCCTTATCCACGTCGAGGGTAAAATCGATCGCACTCATAATACCATCGCCGAATCTTTCATGAATCACCGATTTTAGGGGCATTCCATACACCTGCATGATCTCGTAGAAACGATAAATCAGGGGATCGGTGGGGACAACCGGACCCAATCCCTTGACAGGATACTCGGTTAAGGATGGGATGATTTCGGTTCCCAGTCCCAAGGCTGCCACAATTTTCGTTGCTTCCTCTGGGGAGGCGCTCGCTTGCCGGTAAAAAACAGCGGCAATCCACACCTCATCTCGTCCTAGAATCGCTTCTAGGTCAGCGAAACTCAGTCCTTTTTCCTTCTTCGCTTCCAATAGTTTTGCAGTAATTTCGGGTATCATCGCTTATTTTTGCAGAATTTGTCTGCTTCTAGTTTACCTGAACATCAATTATATAAGTAAAAGTTATGATATTGATAAAAAAACATTTCTTAAAACCCCTTTACATAACTATAAAAAGCCGATAGTATTAACTCATGTCAAACAACGAACCTTGACAACCTAATACATACAGAAATTATCCAACCATGACTACAACTCTACAACAGCGCGAGAGCGCTTCCCTGTGGGAGCAGTTCTGCCAGTGGATCACCAGCACCAACAACCGTCTTTATGTCGGCTGGTTCGGTGTCATCATGATCCCCACCCTGCTCACCGCCACCA
>NZ_JADEVX010000324.1:0-2069 GCF_015207925.1 Microcystis sp. LEGE 00066
TTCTTTTCTTCTTCCGTGAATTCTAGGTTAATCATGTTTTTAATGAGTGCTTTGCTTCTAATTATGACTCTTGAACTATATTATTGTCTTTGAGTAAAAAATGCAAGTTATAACCGTGCAAAGTATATTTGAAAATTGGTTTACGTTGGCTGGCGGGAGTTGTTCATAAGGCGCGTCCCTTCTTGCGACTTGACCACTTATTTTCTGTTGACCCTTTTCCCTGTTTTGCTTCTCGCAAAGCTCGTCAGGATTATTATGGCAAAATTACCTTTTCTTTTATTCAGGAGTTTGAGGCTTTCACATAACAGTACTTGTCTTTGTATTGAAAAATGTGTCCGTCAGTCAGGATTTTTACTCCTTCAGTAGCGAGAATAGTGCCGACCATAATAGCGACGCTAATCGGACCGATATAGGCAAGATAAATAATAGTATTTTGGGGAGTTTTTTTCTTAAGTTTCTCTAGATTATAGCGTAGTATTTGCAGAAAAGTTTTCAGCATTTCTTGATCATAAATATCACAGGAGTAGTTAAAAATTAAATCTGTTTCGCTAATATTGAGATACTGGTCAAGATTATTTTGATGCTCTTTGTATTTATTTTCTGTTTCGATGATATTAAAAAGCGATTGCAGAGCCTTATTACTATCGGCAGGATTAGCAATATTAATCACTATCGGTAGAGGAATCGCCTGATGTTTATAGAGGTCGTATTTCTGAGATTCTAGCCAGATACCGATGATAACTAGAGCCAAAGTAATCAGAAAAATTAGATAATATCCCTGTCCAAATTGATCGGCAATTAGTGCCAAAATAGCGGCGATGGTTAATGATGCATTGGTGAGGGGATTAAAGATAATATTATAGGGATATTGACGCAGATTACTCAGGACATTTTTAAGAGATTTCAGCATAATTTTACTAGAGATTTAGGGCATAATATCGAGAAGACACAGAGACAATTCGGGAAAAACTGCCGAACTAATGCGCTCATAAAGACGATATAATTTTTGTTGATATTCATCACCTTTTAGCTGACAAATAGTCAAAGTAGGCTGTTTGGGTTTACCGATAAAAGAGATGCCACCCAATCCACAAAAATCGACAATCCAATATTCAGCAATACCTAAAGATGAGTATTCTTCAACTTTGCGTGCATAATCATCTTGCCAATTACTACTAACCACTTCTACCACTAATTTAATTGCTTGGGAGCTAGTTAAAATTGCTTGTTTTTCCCAGAGAGGTTCGGTGCTAAAGTCCACTTCATCCAAAATGATGACATCGGGACGTAAAGCAGTAGCTTGACCCGATTCTGGACGGAGCAAACAGTTTTTAGGAATTGTCCAGGGTAGATGTAATCGAAAAATTTCTCCCCACAGTCTTCCTGCGATTTTTCCCGCTACGGATTCCTGATGTCCAGTGGGTTCCATGTCTCGCAACTCCCCGTCAATTAATTGATAGCGTGGGTCATCTCCATACTGGTTTAAAAAGTCTTCAAAAGTGAATAATTTGGGAGATAGGTAGGTCATGATTTTTATCGGATTAGACCTATAGCTTGTTGTTGTTATCCATGATACTGATTGCTCGCCAGAATCGGGGGATTTTGGGGGTTAAAAAATCCTTAAAAAAAACTCCCCCCCGCTACCCTCCTTAATCAGTAGCTAGACAATTAAGTAGGTAGGCGTTAAAAGTTGTCAGATCCCCCCGCCTATCGGCACCCCCCTTATCAAGGGGGCTATCCATTAGTCAGATCTTTCTTAACAAAAAGAGAAGAAACTTAAAAAAAGGGGAAACGATTGATAGGTATAGTTTTGAAAGAAGGAATTAAGGTGGAGGTAAGCAAAAAAATGGAGAAATGGGCAGCCCAAGAATTACAATATGCAGACCTAGGGGACACCAGAAGAAAGAAAAGGTTAATCAGTATCGTAGAAAACTTGGCCAGTCAACCTAGTACAAGTGTGCCACAAGCTTCGGGAAATCTAGCCGCAGCGAGTGCCACCTACGACTTTTGGAATTCCCCCTATTTTCACCCCTCAGATATAATTGCCGCCCAAGCTAAAAGTACAGTAG
>NZ_JADEVX010000128.1:0-12614 GCF_015207925.1 Microcystis sp. LEGE 00066
ACCATTCATAGACTTTTTGAAAAGTCCTAGAGACATTAGATGCTGGCACTGGATCTAACAAATTTCTTATTTGATTATCCCCAGGAATTTTTTTAATTGAAAATAAACTTTCAGCATTATCTTTTCCCTTATTGCTTTTCATTAAACGTTGATGGTCTAAAAAAGACGGCGACTGAGTAAAAAAGACTGAAAATGCAGCCATCACGGCATCTTCTACCTCATATTTTCTATTATTTCCAGGTTTCCTCTCATCGGGTAAATCATCTAATTCTTGACGTAAAAATTGCATTAATTCCGAAATTTCTAGGGTTGCCGCTTTTTGAGCCATCTTGGAATAATTTGACGTGCTGGTGGATTTCTATCTCACCCATTTTACCTTAGCTGACAATAATTATAAATTTTTATTTCCCTTGAATTCCCTATTCTAAAAACAGAACTATCTTCCTGAATTAACCCCGTTTGTTCTCAGCCAACCTCTTTGATTGCTTGAGTATTTATACTTAATTTGTCCAGCCAACTGTTTTTTTGGGTGATCGCCTCTCCTCAAAAATAGTTACTTTGTACTATATGCCCATGCCAAAATCGGGGTTAATGCTCTATTTATTTCAAAATGAGAATTGCTGGTAGATAGTCTATTTGTCAGTGGTTTATTTTGGAGGATGCCTATGTTTTAGATTAGGTAAGAGACTGTGAGCCGAACTAAATAGAGATTTTTCCTAGACTATATCTGCGGGGGAAGCCCCCCCGCTTTTACTCCATGACCACCACCATAATCAGCGATCGAATTCAGGAAGACTGGCCGGTTAAACCCGGTCACTGTCTCAACCCCTTTGAACCCCTGTTTGGTTCTGACATTCCAGAAAGTGAGCTAGGCCGATCGCTCTACGATCTGGCCATCAGCATCGAGGAAGCTTACGGACTAGGCGAATTGATAGACGAACTACCCGATCTAGTATTGGGAATCAAGAGAAATCTAACGTCTTGGTATGAAATCGGTTTAATTTCTTGGAAAATTAAGTTATGCAAGGGGTGGCGTAAGCGTTACACTTCTTTCAAGCAGTTTTGTGAGAATGCTATCGGTAAGACTTCCAGTGCTGTCAACAATTGGATCCGGGCCGCGCGGGTAATGTCTCATCTCATATCTGCCGGATGCGATCGGTTGCCCATGAATGCCTCGATCGCATTGGAGTTATCCAAGTTTAGCGAGACGGACCTTTTAGAGGCATGGCGTGATATTTGTGAGACTTACGCGGATCACGAGCTAACCCTCGATAAGGTCAAGGCTCATCTTGAAAATCCCTATCAGAAACTGCCTAACTCCAAAAAGGTTAACATCTCTCTTGAGTCGTGGGAAAAGTTGCGGGAAAAAGCCGCCGAGTCGGGAATGTCTCCGTCCAAGTTGCTAGAGGAACTGATCGACTCGTTACTCCCCGATGAGGATGATTCTAGCCGGGACACAGTACCACCGGATGAACCGGATGAAGATGAACCGGATGACGAGGAGGATAAGGATGCTCAAGACTTGCCTAATTTTACTAAACGTTACCGCACTAATTTTAGCCATCAGGATAATTACTACTCTCCTATGGTTAACTCATACCTGTTGGACAATGGCAAGTTAGTCCCTTTTTGATAGGGTGATTTTATTTTTTGCTACTCCCTAAAAATTAGCCAATTATTCCGATGAACAAAAAAACACTTTTTGCACGGGTAGAATTTTATACTGTTCTATCCCACTATCTCTCGATCATCAATAAACTGCTAGGCTTTTGTTCTCAGCATTTAAGTTATGCTAACGACTTCGCGAATGCGGCTTTATTTTCCATTCCTGTCTCGGACGGGTTAGACAATCTAAAATCGCACCGAAAACAAATGTCTAAAATGCAACAGCAGATAAAAGGCTACAAGAGGGAACTTGACGATCTCTCAAGCAAGATTAAGCAAAGTATCTCTTACTGCAAGGAAAAAGAAAATGAGTCAATCATTACAATTAAGCCAATTAATCCAAGAAACTAAGACTTCTATCTTATCGGAGACTTTCTCCGATTATGGAGTAGAGACAATCTTGAGCGAATTAATCGACTTTGTTTTAGAGGAATATCCCGATCAGCTTCATTGTGGGATTCTTTCAGCTTACTTAATCCCTGCTAAAAATTATGTCGCTGTGCTAAATAATCGGGAGAATTTTCGATTAGAGACAAATTATCCTAATTTTACCAATGTAGAGGAAACTAATGGCTAGTTTTTATTATGGCAGTGATCAAGGGCAATCCTACTGGATTAATTTAGATCAGGTTTGTTTTGTCAAACTAGAAACGGACAAATTAATTCTTAAAATGATTGAGGGGAATGTTGTCGCAATTGAGGGAAAAGACTATTGTCCGCTTAAACAAATTCTCTGGAATCATACCGTTAACTGGGATGAAGAATATAAAGATAATGACAAGCGACACAATCATGAAGATGTTCCCACGCGAGAAGAAGTAGAAGCCAGTAACGATATTTTTAAACCAGAAGACTGGCAACCAGAAGACTGTGATCTAGATGATGAGATACCTATTTAACCTAATCGCACCCTATCGGCTAAGGCCGAGGGGATGGGGTTAGGGTCCAAACCTAATCCTAGTCCGAGAGTGCCTTTTTGAAAGATTTCAGGTTAACGCCTGTCCACGCATCGTAAGGCTTCGAGGACTTTTAAGAATTGTGCCTTTTAAAGTGAGATAGGGCTTAAAAAGCCCTACGGGAGTATCGTAAGGCTAATTCTTTTTAAACTCAATCACTCCCATTATAACCGATGAAAATATTAGGCATAGACGTTAGCCGCAATTGGGCTATCGTGGTTTTATTGTGCGAATTTCCGTCTGTTTCCCCTCTACAATACTCGAAAAGTATTGGAGAACCTATCAAGGGCTACTCGCGAATTAAAGGAAACACTCAGCTTAACGAGATAGCTTATAAGCTAGAGTGCAATGCTGAAGCAATCGAGATTATTAAATCTTTAGAAGCTGACGCGATCATTCTCGAACCTACGGGTTACTGGTATGCAAGCTTTTGGGTTAATTGCGCTAAAAAGTTAGGCATGGATATCTATTGGATATCTCATCAGCAAACTAAGATAAATCGTCAGCACTATTTTAAGACCAAAAATAAAGACGATTATCTTGACGCGCTAACCATTGCCTTAACTTATTTTGATAAGTCAGGGTTAGATGATTTAGGTAATCCCCCGATCTTAAACAATTACGACTATGACTCGATCGATTTGTTGCGTCGGACTTTCCACGAAAGAGAACAACTTGATAAGAATAAAAACTCTTTGATTAATCAACTTAGACAGCGATTATGTTGCGAGTTTCCAGAAATCGCCCAAAAAGACTTTGAGTATATCGGGGTTAAGGGCTGTAATCCTACGTTAGGACATATCGCTGGTTTGTTAAAGAACCCGCGCATTAAAACCACAGCCGGGACGGGAATTAGCGAATATAGCCAGTTATTGGCGAATGACATCATCACCTATCAAACTAGAATCTCGATTAAAGAACAAGAGCTAAGAGATATTTTAGAGTCAGAACAGTTTAAACTTTATCGCCAAGTCTTTAATCAATTTTGCTTTGGTACTATCACTCAAAGCTTACTGCTTTTACATTGCTACCCTATCGAAAGATTTTTAGTTAAGGGGAAACCTTATTTTAGGGGTGATCACGATATTAGCTTGAGAAAGTTTCAGGCTTATCTAGGTTTAGGGTATTCCTATCAAATTTCAGGGGATACCTCAGCCAAACAAGACAAGGTTAAAAAAACCTGGAAGGGTTCCGACTTAATGCGTTCTCACTTGTATGCTCACGCAATGGTGACTATTTGCCCAAATAAACCGGCTAAAACCAAGATTATGACTAAACTTAAGAACTCTTGGCTAAATCCCAGAAAACACACCTATTTTACTCGCAACGAAAAAACCGGGCTAAAAATTGAAGTTACTCAGGAGCTACCAAGCTTTAAGGCATTGGGGAAAGATGGGTTATGTCGGTTACTGTTTTATGAGACCAGGCTGCTTTATCAACTTTTAACAAAGAATTTAGTAAAGTGATTGGTTTGACCACCATTGCCAATTATGAGCATGAACTTCTGGAGTACGCCACTGCGGGACTGACAACCATCCCGGGCCTGCGTTTGATTGGGACAGCAGCCGATAAGGCCAGCGTGCTTTCCTTTGTGCTAGAGGGATTTGATGTGGAAGTCATCGGACAGGCCTTGAATCGGGAAGGGATTGCCGTGCGAGCAGGCCATCACTGCGCTCAACCCATTCTGCGACGCTTTGGTATCGAGGCAACGGTGCGCCCTTCCTTGGCTTTCTACAATACTAAAGCCGAGGTGGATGCGCTGGTGGCTGCGTTGGAATGTTTCCAACGCCAATAAACTGACGGTCATGGGTGGGGCAGCTTGTACACCTATTCCAGTTCTCCCTAAACTGCCACCTATTTGAAATGTATAGGAGGGTGGGGAGCGGGTTTTTCAAGTTGGATTGGGAGTTAATTATCTTATTAAAAACGGATTGGTCTGACTTTCCTAAAGAGGCAAAAGGGGGAATAAATAATCAGTTTTTAATAACCAGATTTAGTATAATTAGAACCACTTACTTAGGGTAATCTATTTTCTTCTCCCTTCTCTGTCACCTAAAAATGACTACCATGTCCGATTCTCCTGAATCTATCCGCAATACTAGCGTCAGCGATCAAGCTACTAATAATGATGCTCTCGGATTTGAGCCTTATGTAATAGCGATCGCTGAATTTTTGTTGCATGAGCAGACACAACCACCCCTAACTTTATCGGTTGAGGGAGAGTGGGGTAGTGGCAAGTCTTCTTTTATGAAAATGTTAGAGGAATATTTACGAAAAAAAGGAGGTCGGACGGTTTGGTTTAATGCTTGGCGACACGATAAAGCGGAGTCGGTATGGGCGGCTTTTGCGCTGTCTTTTATTAAGCAGATTTCTACGCCCAAAAATTGGCGAGATTTGCCTCGAGTTATTCTAGGACATTTTAAATTACAATTACTGCGTTTTAACCTAGAAAAAGGCTTATTTGAATTAATTAAAGCTTTACCAGTAATAATTTTTGTAATTTGTGCCTCAATTGCCATTCCCTTTATTTTAATCGTTTATGGAGTTGAAGGAATTAACGAATTAATCAGAGCAACAACCTCTCCAGATGTTTTTTGGAGTAAAATTAATTCAGTTTTTAAACTGTTATTTACCGCCGGAGGTTTAACTTTATCAGGAGCAGGAATTTTCGCTGGTATTAAGAGTTTATCGAGAAATTTTCAAAGGTTACTTCAAAACCCCAAAAACAACCTAATTAAATACATAGAAGCACCAGATTATAAAAAACAATCGGCATTTGTAGAAGAATTTCATGAAGATTTTGCTAAAATTGTCGATGCTTATATTGGCAATGATCGGGTATATGTATTTATTGACGATTTAGATCGTTGTGAACATCCAAAATCAGCGGACTTGATGCAAGCGATTAACTTGATGATTGCTGATGATCCTTCAGTGGTGTTTATTTTAGGAATGGACAGAGAAAAAGTAGCCGCTAGTTTAGCTGTCAAATACGAAAATATTCTCAAGTATTTACCGTCGGAAACCACAGAAATTGATCCTGATATTTTAGCGAGACGTAGTGCTAATAAAGGGTTAGCTTATGGTTATACCTTTATTGAAAAGTTTGTCCAGCTTCCCTTTTTAGTTCCCCAACCATCCCAGTCAGATTTTGAGCGTTTTTTGATTCAGCTTGCTACTTCAACTCCTCCCAATTTACAGCCAGCTAAACCTCATTTTACATTTTTTCAGTCATTCTGGGGTAAGTTTAAGTTAGCTTTACCCTGGAGAAATAATTCGCAAAAGCATCTCACTTACCCAACAAGTAATCAGACAAGTGATTTAAAAAACTTGTCTCTAGATAATCCTTCGATAGAATCCGAACAAACCGAAAAAGAGAAAGCACGAGCAGCCGTAATTAAGCGATTAGAAGCGATTCAAGTCAACAAATCTGATAATAGAGATTCCCAAACAGTGCGGAATGTCATTATGATGGTAGCTCCCGCATTGGATTACAATCCGCGACGGATTAAACACTTTATCAATGTCTTTCGTCTCAAGGTTTATATCGCTAATGAAACTGGTTTATTTTTTGAAGAGCGAGATGAGAATGATAATTTGTTAGTTCCTTCTCTAACTTTTGAACAGTTAGGTAAATTTACTGCCATTAGTTTAAAATGGCCATTGTTATTATCAGATTTAGAAAATGATAAGCAAATTTTAGCAAAATTAGAAGAATTTGCACTAGATGAAGAAAAAACCAAAGAATATGAAGAGTCGATTCGCTATTGGGGTAGTCATACTAAGCTTAAAGCTTTAATGGCTTACGGTCATGAAAAATCGGCAGCTAACTCTAAATTTAGCTTGGCAGAGGTAAATGTTGATAAATTATTACAAGTATCGCCCAAGATAATTCGGCAAACTGAAACTGTAATTTTACCAAACTTTAACCCAGAAATGGTGGATATACCCGCTGGTAAATTTAACATGGGTTCTAATGAGAATGAGAATGAAAAACCGATACATGAAGTAATTGTGCCAGCATTTCAGATAGGCAAATATCCCGTCACCCAAGCACAGTATCAAGCGGTGATGGGATTCAACCCCTCACATTTTTCAGAAAATCCTCAGAACCCGGTAGAATTTGTTAGTTCGTTTGATGCTCAAGCTTTTTGTGAAAAACTGAGCAAGTTAACGGGAAAAAACTACCGTTTGCCTACAGAAGCAGAATGGGAATATGCCTGTCGCGCCGGCACAGAAACCCGATTTAGTTTTAGCGATGATGAAGATCAACTAGGAGATTATGCTTGGTTTAGTGGTAATTCAAATAATACAACCCATCCTGTTGGGGAAAAGCGACCTAATCGTTGGGGAATCTATGATATGCACGGCAATGTTTGGGAATGGTGTGCTGATCAACATCATGAAAGTTATGCAACCAAACCAGACAATATTAAAGAAAATGGCAGCATTGTATGGCTAGATAGTAATATAGGCGATGAGTCATCAATGATGCTGCGCGGCGGTTCGTGGGGCAGCTATCCTGTAAACTGTCGCTCGGCGGTTCGGATTGGGATTGATGCCGACGATTGTGATGGCTGGCTCGGTTTTCGTGTTGTGTGCGATCTCCCCCAATCAGTTAACTGTTAACTTTTATCAGTTGGGAGCCACCATTGGCGTAATAATATTATTGTAGGGGCCAATTGCATTCGCCCTCTTTGAATAACTTCTGCTGCTCATCTATAGGTGAGGGAAAGTCACAAATAGGAGATGCAGCCGATAATTTTCTGGAAATATAGTCTTTAAACCCTTGTCTGGCAAAACTACAAGGAATGATAAGCAATGATTATCACACAAAGTCGAGGAGAGCCATACTAGAAGCAACCAAACAACTTCCCCCAGAAGATCAAAAACAACTTATTCACCTGTTAAAAAAGTGAAAGACATGGACGAGGCTCAACAATACCTCAACAACTAATGGAAAGTATTCCGGCAAGATTAAAATAAATTAAGGTCATCTGGCCGCAGTCAGTTTTAACCGACTGAAAATATTACTTGGTTTGAGGAGATTTTTAAATTGACAGACGAGCGCGTTTATTGGTTAGCATGGTCAAGTATTGCTGGAGTTGGGGCAATTTCCCTGAAGCGACTCTATCAGCATTTTGGCAGTGTCGCTGTGGCTTGGAATGCCACCGATTCTGCGATCGCAGAAGTGGCGGGATTCGGCAAAAAATCAATGGTAGCGGTACAGGAAGGGCGATCGCAAATTGACCCAGAAGCTCTTTTCGCCGAACATATCCAGAAAAACCCCCTTTTTTGGACCCCTAGCGACCCAGAATACCCCCGCTTTCTCTGGGAAATTCCCAGTCCTCCCCCCTTACTTTACTATCAAGGAAAGGTCAATTTAGAGGAAAATCAGGGAAATATCCCCACCGTCGCCATTGTGGGTACTCGTAACCCCACGGATCACGGCCGGCGCTGGGCGCGGCGCTTAAGTACCCTTTTGGCCCAACAGGGATTTACTATTGTTTCTGGGATGGCCGAGGGAATTGATGGCGAGGCACACCAAAGCTGTTTAAAAGCAGGGGGAAGAACAATCGCCGTCTTGGGAACAGGGGTCGATGTGGTTTATCCTAGTCGTCATCGGCAGCTACACGCGGACATCCAAAAGCAGGGTTTAGTCATTAGTGAACATCCTGCCGCAACTCAGCCGAATAAAGCCCATTTTCCCAGTCGTAATCGCATTATCGCCGGTTTAAGTCGTGCGACGATTGTTATCGAGGCCCCCGAAAGGTCAGGCTCCCTGATTACAGCCAGTTATGCCAACGAATTTGGCGGCGATATCTATGCTTTACCCAATTCTCCCGATATTGCCACCGCTAGGGGTTGTTTACAACTGATTCATCAGGGAGCAGAAATTATCGTTTCTGAGGAGAAATTATTAGAAATGTTGGGGGCAATTCCCACCACGAACCAATCCGCACCGGTTAATCTCTCCCCTTCACTCCCCCTAGAGACATCCCCGGTCGTTAATGCTGCTCCTCCAGCGAATCTAGAACCCAGACTAGAACAAGTGTATCAGTTATTTGACAGAGATGCCCTGTTGTTTGACATTATTGTTGAAAAAATGCAAATCCCCACCTCAGAAGTGGCGGGGATCCTATTGGAATTAGAATTAATCGGTTTAGTGACTCAGTTACCCGGTATGCGTTACCAGAAAACCTAGTTAACCCCCAAATGCTTATTTAGGGTATTAGCTAAAGTAGTTTTCGGTGCAGCCCCGACCACTAGATCAACTTTTTGACCCCTTTTGAGGATCATCAGGTTTCAGGTGTTTAGTTAGGGTATTAGCTAAAGTGGTTTTCGGTACAGCCCCGACCACCGTATCAACTTTTTGACCTTCTTTGAAGATCATCAGAGTAGGAATACTGCGAATCCCGTACTGACTAGCGATAATGGGGTTTTCGTCGGTGTTGAGTTTCACCACCTTGACTTGCCCTTTGAAGTCTTTGGCAATTTCTTCGACAACGGGAGCCACCATTCGACAGGGGCCGCACCAAGGAGCCCAGAAATCCACTAGGACAAGGTCGGCACTATCTAAAACTTCGACTTTAAAGTTGGCATCTGTAACTGCAGGAACCTCTGACATACTTAAGAAATCCTCTAGTAATCACGGTTATCTAGAATACGCAAAAATTCCATTCTAGAGATTCGTGGTGCGATGTTGACATTCCACTGGTGAAAAGGACGAGAACTAGCTCTAAATCCACTTTAGAGGCCTTAACTTGCATCAGAGGTAGCTTCTTGGATCAATTTCACAAGGGGCATTCTTGTATTTTATAACCCTAGAGGCTCTATTTTGACTTTTTTTTGATAAAGTTTTGTAATATTGCCCGAGTCAAGCATGGGTGATGGCGGCCAGATAAAATTTTCCTGAAGAAAAACCCCAAAAGTAATCGATTTTATCTAGGCTTAACCTGAGTTTGATTATGATCAACACAAGCCACCTCCTAATTGAGCTTTGCCATGAAAATTCTGGTCTTAAATGCGGGATCGAGCAGTCAAAAAAGTTGCTTATACGATTTAGATATTCTCCCCTGCCATCCTCCGCAACCGATTTGGGCAGCGGGGATCGATTGGACGGTTAACCCTGATTACGCGGTTTTAACGGTAAAAGCTCAGGGAATTAAACAGGAAATTAATCTTTCTAGTCAGGATCGTCCGGCGGCAATTGCTCGGATGTTAGATACCTTAGTAACTGGAACAACTAAGGTGGTGGCCAATCTCACCGACATTAGTATAGTCGGTCATCGAGTTGTCCATGGTGGCACAGAATATTCCCAGGCAACCATGATCACTCCCCAAGTCAAAGAAACGATTAAAAAGCTGATCCCCCTTGCTCCTAGCCATAATCCCGCTCATTTAGAAGGAATTGAAGTGATCGAGCAAGTTTTGGGCGATGTTCCTCAAGTAGCAGTGTTTGACACCGCTTTTCATCGTTCTATCCCTCCTGAGTCTTCTCTTTATCCCATTCCCTACCAATGGAGTGAACTGGGAATACGTCGCTATGGTTTCCATGGCACCAGTCATCAATACTGCTCCCAACGGGCAGCCGAATTGTTGGGAAAACCCCTAGAATCCTTGAAAATAGTGATCTGTCATCTGGGCAATGGTGCTTCCCTATCGGCAGTCAAGGGGGGTAAAAGTATCGATACCACCATGGGATTTACTCCCCTAGAGGGATTGATGATGGGAACCCGCAGCGGTTCGATCGATCCAGGGATTCTGATTTATCTAGAGCGAGAATATCAATATAATCCCGATAGTTTAAATAGTTTACTCAATAAAGAATCCGGTTTAAAGGGAATTTCGGGTATTTCTGGGGATATGCGGGCAATTACCACGGCGATGGCCGAAGGCAACCAGAGGGCAAAATTAGCATTTGAGATGTATATTCATCGTCTGAAAAGTTTAATCGGATCGATGATTGCTTCTCTGGAGGGGTTGGATGTGTTGGTATTTACGGCAGGAATCGGCGAAAATTCAGCTTTAGTACGGGAAAAAGCCAGTCAAGGCTGGTCTTTTTTGGGTTTAAAGTTAGATTTGGCTAAAAATGCCGCTCGTCCCCAGGATGAGGATATCGCCACCGACACATCTAAAGTACGCGTGATGGTAATTGCTACGGCGGAAGATTGGGCGATCGCACGAGAATGCTGGCATTTATCTCAATAGACCTTACCTTTGGCCATTCTCTTTTGGCTGTTGCGTTGCGGGAATCTCGATAATTGGATGGTTGAGAGCAATCATCAAATAGTCTCCCTCTTGGCTAATACTGCCCGGACCGCTGGCCATTTGGGAGAGGGGATCATTGCGTCCCGAGACGAAGTAGGAGCCAACAGCGATCGCCATAGCGGTGAAAATCGCGCCACCATAAACATAATATTGCCGACGACGCTGACTATCGACTTTTCTGAACACCTGTTCTGCCAACCGGTCGCTGGCCATAGTAGCCGGTACGGGAATTTGCTTTAAATTAGTTTGTAATCCCAAGAGCTGTCGATAGAGTTTTTTAGCAGCAGCATCATGGTCTAACCAATGCTGAACTAGCTTCCTTTCCTCTACCGTTACTTCGTTATCAATATAGGCACTAATTAAATCGAAACGATGAGCTTCTTCGTTATCCTCATCTAAGAATAAAATATCCTCGGTTGCGGAGTTGCAATCGCTGTCATCGCGACGTAACAAAGACTTGATCCATTGAACGTCTTCGGGTTGATAATTATTCATGGTTGACCTCGACCAGAAGCGATCGGTATGCAATCACTTTTCACCAGCACGGAGCTAGTTAAATTTAACGACTCCTCACTTCGGCCGTTAGTGCCGAATCACCACAATATTCTTTAGCCTTCAGTAAAATAGGGCTGTAAAACAGATTGTAATTTAGCGCGAGCGCGAGCAATGCGAGATTTAACAGTTCCTAAAGAAACTCCCGTCATCTCGGCAATTTCTTCGTAGGCCATACCTTCAATTTCCCGGAGAATAATAGTTGTCCGAAAAGCTTCTGGCAAATCAGCGATCGCCGCTTGTAATTGATCGTAGAATTCGTGGGTGGTGAGATGTTCATCGGGACTGGGGTAATCGGACTCGATATCCCAATCGATTTCGCCATCTTCCACGCGTCGGGGAGCATCGAGGGAAATGGGGTGATTAACCCGCTTGCGTTTCCGCAATTCGTCGTAAAAAAGATTAGTAGCAATGCGACTTAACCAACCGCGGAACTTGAGGGGTTCATGGAGACGGTTAATATTGCGATAGACGCGAATCCAGACCTCTTGAGCCAAATCAGCGCGATCTTGCCAATCGGGAGCCAAATGATAGAGTAATTTATCAACATGAGCCTGATAGCGCCGCAGCAGTTCCGCAAAAGCTGCCCGATCCGGCTGACACCCTTCCTGACAGCGTGCAATTAGATCGTAGTTGGAGAGTTTGTCAGGGGACACGGGGTTTTGAGACTTTTTGGCCTCAAGTGACCAAGATACTGGAATCGATTGACTCATGGGATTTCCTCAAGGGTATAAGCTCCTCACTTAGAGCTTGAGGACGGGAGAAGTCAGTAAAGGTTCCCGAAAATAAATAATTTTTTTCCCATGTTTTGATTCTAACTGATCGAACCGAGTTCCTGGACTGAGATTTGCTCGGGGCATTCAATGTTTGACCTTCTCGTTCGACCACCGGGCTGAAAACCTTACTAAGCAGTTATTTCAGCCACTGCATCCCTATTTGATGCCTAAACAGTTCCCACCTATGAGAAACGCTGTCACCGCCATCGAGAGCTAATTAGAACAAAATTACTAGAAAAAAACAACCCACCAGAAAAAGGGGAAATAGCTGAAAGGCTTACGGAGCAAGGGATAGAAAAAAGATCAAAAAATTTTGCCAAAAGGGGTTGACAAACCTGGGGAAGTTAGATACATTGGTAAATGCGCGGTTGAAGCAAAGCGAAAGCGAAGCGAA
>NZ_JADEVX010000012.1:0-50100 GCF_015207925.1 Microcystis sp. LEGE 00066
CTTCCCCAACACCCCACACCCATTTTCACTTGTCTATGAGCGATTCTTACTCTCCTCCCGTCGATAATCCGGCCTATACCGTTGAACAAGCGATCGCTAATATCCAGCAAAGAGAAGACCTAGGCGCGCGTTATTATGCTGCTTGGTGGTTGGGTAGATTTCGTGTTCGTCAACCGGAGGCGATTTCGGCCTTAATTGCCGCTTTAGAGGACGAAAGCGATCGCACTCCCGACGGCGGTTATCCCCTGCGACGCAATGCCGCCAGTGCTTTAGGGAAATTAGATGATCTCAGTTGTGTTCCCGCTTTGATTGCCTGTCTCGAATGCGAGGATTATTATGTGCGTGAATCGGCGGCCCAAGCATTGGAAATGCTTCAGGATCGAAGCGCGATCGCACCTTTAAAGAAACTATTAGAGGGTGGCATCGAAGTGGCTGTTTTAGTGGCGGGAAAACCCCATTTAGTCCAACCCTACGAAGCGATTATCGAAGCCTTGGGAACCCTGCAAGCGACGGAAGCGATTCCCCTCATCGAACCGTTTTTAACCCATTTCGTCGAAAAAGTGCGTTATGCGGCTGCCCGCGCCCTCTATCAACTCACAGCTAACCCCCACTATGGCGATATTCTGATTAAGGCCTTGCAAGGGGAAGAATTACAGCTGCGTCGTTCTGCTTTAATGGACTTGGGTGCTACGGGTTATCTGCCAGCCGCCCCTGCGATCGCTAATACTTTGGCGGAAAATAGTCTGAAACTGGTTGCTCTCAAGGAACTTTTAGAAAACCATCTAAAAACTAATTCTAGGGGCGAAAATATCTCCGAAATTCTCACTTTAATGGATGGTTTATTGTAATTAATCATATCTAAATTAAAACCGATAAAATCCAGAGTTATTATGCTAATTCAAACTGATTATGTTGGGTGGCTGAACGAAACAATCACTCTGTTAAAACAAAAAAACTTTGATAAAGTTGACTGGGAAAACTTGCTCGAGGAGATAGAAAGTTTGGGCAGACGTCAAAAACGTGAACTCCGCAACCGGTTAACCACCATCTTAGAACAATGCCTCAAACTTTGCTATACTGATTACGTTGAGGATTATCGAGGTTGGCAAGAAACTATTAGGCGCAGTCAACGGGAACTAGAAGAACTTTTGATCGATTCTCCTAGTTTAAAACCCTACTGGGATCAAGTATTTTTAGATTGCTATGCCACGGCTTTAAAAAGCTTGCGAGATAACCCCGATTATCAATCCTTTAACTTTCCGGATGATTGTCCTTTTCCCCAAGAAATTAGTCAGATTTTACAGAAAAAAGTTTGGCGATAAAATTATCTTTAAGAGTTTGTTGGTGGGGTTAGGAGATAAGAATTAGTCGTCAGGAGATTATTTTTATTTATTCTTCCCACTTCATAATTTATAATTCATAATTCATAATTCCCAACCCCTCATCCCCTCCAATGATAACCAATGCTTCCTACCGTTGAGACTTTAATTATTGCCGTCGAAAAAGCCGACTCAGCCAATGGGTTACTAATCGCCGTGGAAAACTTAGCCGCCGCCAAAAGTGAGGCGGCAATACCCACCCTCACCGATGTCCTCAGATATAATAACCCCGGTGCCTCCGTGGCAGCCGTGGATGGTTTAATCGCCATCGGCAAAGCGGCGGTTCCCTACTTACTGGCCAACCTAGACGGTTATAATTATGGGGCGAGAGCTTGGGCAACCCGCGCCCTAGCAGGAATTGGCGATGTGCGAGGATTGGACTTATTGCTTGAGGCGGCGGTGAGTGATTTTTCCTTTAGCGTGCGGCGAGGGGCGGCTAGAGGCTTAGGAAATATAATTTGGTCTGATTTGGAGGAAAGTCGGGTTTCTGAGGCTCAGAAGGCTGTTTTTGCGGCACTGGAGAAACTTTCGCAAGGGGATCCAGAGTGGGTGGTTAGATATGCGGCGATTGTCGGATTGGAGGGGTTAGGAACTGCGGCGGCGGCATTTCGCGGGGCGATTCGGGAACTTTTAGCACAGATTCGGGAGACAGAAGCGGACATAGTGGTAAGATTGCGTGCTGATCAAGCTCTGGAACACTTACAATAAGCCTAAGTCGAAAGTAGGAAAACTTATTTCTCTACAGGGAGAAACAATTACACTAACATTCTATGAAATATTGGCAGGAAATTTTAGCGATCGCTCAACGAATTTTAGTGGAATTAATCCGGCGCGGGCGTAGCTTAATCCTCTGGGGCATTTTCCCGATCCTTGTCCTGCTCTTAAATGGCTATATTATGGCAGAAAAAGGCAAAATTGAGCTTGCCGAGGCAATGGCTCTGGCTACTCCTCCCACCCTCGTCGGGGCGGCACTTTTCTTTAGTTGTTTGGGGGGAACCGTGGCGACGGTAGTAGCAGAAAGGGAACAACAAACGATTAAACGGTTATTTTTATCGCCTTTAAGCGGTGTTTCCTATTTTATCGGCATTTTTCTCGCCCATTGTGTGATTGCTGCCTGTCAGACAGTTTTAGTTTATTCTATTGCTAAACAGTATGGAGCCACTTTTAAAGGCTCAATTCCTCTAGAATTATTAATTATTTTCCTTAGTATCACCGCCTATGTGGGTTTAGGATTTATCCTCGGTACTCAACTGGCGAAAAGAACAGAAGATGTTAATGCTTTGGTGGGAACTTTTGGGGTTCCTTTATTAATTTTAGGCGGCGTTTTTCTCCCCACTGCTTTATTCCCCGACAATATTCTATCTCTGGCTAAATATAACCCGATCTACCACATGAATGAAGCTTTAATTGCTGTTTGGGCAAAGGGCGAAAATCTAGAAGATATTAGCTCTCATTTTCGCTTTCTCTGTCTTTTTGCTCTAGCTATGGTAGCAGGTGGTTGGCTTACCTATCGACAAATGTTAAACCTTGAACGCCGATTGTAAATCAGTGATCGGTTATCAGTGATCAGTTAGGTAGGGTGGGTTAGGCGGAGACAAATTATCAGACTTAATCATTAATTTATCTATTCGCCGTAACCCACCATCAGTTATTCAGCTTCTTAGTTTTTCAGTGTAGTTAGCCAATTTCCCTGTTATTCGTACTATTACCTAGCTGACGGCTGATGACCTAAAAAAGCCTGACTATCCTTATTACTTTATTAAAAATGCTGACTATTAGTAATGTCAAAAAAAATTACGGAAGACGCTTAGTATTAGATCAATTAAACTTTCATATTGAAGCGGGGGAAATTTACGGTTTACTCGGTCCCAATGGTGCGGGAAAAACCACCACTATTAACTTAATTTGTAATTTATTAAAACCCTCATCGGGAGAAATTACCTTTAATTATTTGCCAATTTCCAGAGTTACTAAAGAATTGATTGGGGTTGCACCGCAAGAAAATTTATTGTACAAATCCCTTACTTGTGAGGAAAATCTCAACTTTTTTGCTCAGATTTATGGACTCGATCGCCCCCAGCGTCGTCATCGGATTAAAAGCAGTTTATCCGCAGTAAATTTGCTTGATCGCGCCCGTAGTCCGGTGGAAACTTTAAGCGGTGGAATGCAGCGCCGGATGAATATTGCTGTGGCTATTGTTCATCAGCCAAAATTATTAATTCTCGATGAGCCAACTACTGGTTTAGACATCGAATCTCGCTATGAAATTTGGGATTTAATCGGAGAATTACGGCGACAGGGAATGACAATTTTATTAACTACCCATCTCCTCGATGAAGCACAGCGTCTCTGTCAACGTATCGGCATTTTAAAACAAGGTCGTATTATTGCCGAAGGTAATTTAAATCAGCTGCGTCAGCATATTCCTGCTAAGGAAATTATTATCATGGATACCCAGGATCAAGAAGCGGCAATTAATCGAGGGAAACAATTAGGATTTACTCCCAAATTTTACGGTAAAGATTTAGCTTTTTGGTTAGATGAACATCTAGAATTAAGCGAGATTATTCAGGCATTCGATGGCATTAATATTGATTCTCTCGCCCGTCAGACGGTACAGTTAGAACATATTTATATAGAAATTATGAATCAATTTTAACACCGTTTTTGAGAATTCAGGTTGATGATCAGCATTTTTTCGGAATTTAGCTCAATTAAGCTAAATCACCGTTTTTTTACCGTCATGATCATCTATAATTTTTGGATAGGTTCTATTAATTGGAGACAAAATCAATGATGAAATTAACCTCTATCACTGGGTTATTGAGTCTATCGGCGGTATTATTAAGCTCACATCTACCGGCAGCGGCGCAAAATTGTCGGCCACTTTCTCTATTAGGCGGTGAAGGTAGTGAAGTTACGAAAAGCGTCTCACAACCCACTGTTCCAGGGCCTTTCGGTGTCACGATAACTCGTAATAATTGGAATACCGATTGGGCAGTGCCGGGGGGGAGACGTTTTCAGAGGTTTATCGTTACGGTTTCTGTCCCCCGGGCTGCCTCCTTCGATATCCGGCTGTTTCTCAAGTATAGCGATCAAACTAACGAGGAATTTTTTAATACTAATGGAGTACGAATCGAACCCGATAAACCCTTAACAATTACTGCCACAGTCCGGGCAAATGATCAACCTTTTCTAGTCAATCTTTTTGTCAATGGTATTCAGCACATCGGTAATACCTACACCGCTTTTGTTGTCGGTTGTGAACGATAAAATATATAGGGTGTGCTGAAAAAGTTTTTTGGTGGGGGCAGGGTGTGGGGTTTGAAGCTAAGAGGCATTTTAATCGCCTATCCGATTAGCTGAATCTCTCCCAATCCCTTTACTGTTGCCTCTTGTTTCATCTCAACAGGCAATTTATACTAAATCCAGTTATTAAAGACTGATTATCTATTCCTCCTTTTGCCTCTTGCCTCTTGCCTCTTGCCTATCCTCATAAGTAGCCTATACTCAACGGATTTAGTATTAAATGCGCGGGCAGCCCCAGACTTTACTCTCTACTCCGATTGACCTTCAGTGGGACAATTAGAGCAATGCACAATTAAGGATTTTTGTCAAGAAAATAATATTAAACTTATTATTGATGTCTGCCATCCTCACGCCCAAATTATCTGGCAATTAGCGATTAATTGCGCTACCCTAACTAACATCCCCCCATTTGCCTCGATTTAGAACTGGCTTTTATCCGTCCCCACCTTATTATCGATTTTTTTCCAGAACATTATGTCTGAAACTATCACTCCCGTCATTAGCGATCGCATATGTAAACACATGAATAAAGATCACGGTGATGCCGTGCTTTTCTACGCTCAAGTTTACGGTAATATCACCGATGCAGAAACTGCTCAAATGCTCTCCATCGATCCCGAAGGCATGGATTTAGCCGTAGAAAAATTAGGGGAGAGTCAAACAATTAGAATACCTTTTGAGCGCACCCTAGAATCAGCCAAGGATGCCCATAATATCCTCGTTGAGATGCTAAAAGTTAATCAAACCACCCCTTGAGAAAGAGCGATTTTGCGCCATAAATCTAACAACCTTGTTCGATAAAACTTTTAGATTTTTTCGCCATTAAAAAGTGTCGGCCATGGGGGTAATCCGGGGGAAATTGGGCTACTTTTTCCCTGAAAATAGGTAAAACCCCACACCCTGTCCCCACGAAAAACTTTTTCAGCAGACCCTAGTTATAGCTTAAATTGCTTTTCTATCAAAGACACGATCCAACTTCTAGGTAAAAAACGGGGCAGATTGACGATAATTTTATTAGCAAATTTACCTGCTACCACGTTGGGGCGTTTGTTGGCCAAGGCGGTTAAAGCCTCTTGTACCACCACTTCCGCCGAATCTAACCGGCCGTTTTTGCCCATAAAGGCACTGGGAAATCGGGCTACCTCAAAAAAATTAGATTCCGTCGGACCGGGGCAAAGAGCAAGGATTTTAACGCCTTTGTCTTTATTTTCTGCCCAGAGAGACTCGCTAAAACTGAGGACAAAAGCTTTTGTCGCCGCATAGACGGAAAGATAGGGGAGCGGTTGAAACCCAGCAATGGAAGCAACATTGATAATTGCCCCCCCAGCACCAGCAAGCATCGGACGGAGAAAATAGTGGCTTAATTCCACCAATACCAGATTATTTAACTGGATCATTTCTAACTGTCGGGCTAAATCCTGCTCGCTAAAAGCACCATAACCACCAAAACCGGCATTATTTACCAGTAAATCAACGTTGATTCCTTTTTGGTTCACCGTATCATATACTAGCTTTCCCGCCCCAGCAACGGTCAGATCTTGGACGATAACCGTCACTTTTACCCCGTATTGTTCCTCTAATTCCGCTGCTAATTGTTCTAGTTTATCCCTAGATCTAGCGACTAAAATTAGCTCCATTTGCCGTTGAGCAAGTTGACGAGCAAAGACGACACCGATACCAGTGGAAGCGCCAGTAATGAGGGCTGTTTTCATAGAAGATCAACTAAAAATAGCTCTTTTGCTGGAATCTTACCACAATTACCCTTCCATTTACAGTTCTTAACTTGGCGGGGAAGACATTTTTTCAACTCAGAATATATGTTAGGCTAGAAATAGAACAAAGGTCGAGGAAGGTGCAGAAATGACAGTTATAAGCTTCACTGATCAAGATATTGCCAAATATACCGCCGCTGATATTGCTTCTTTAGCCGAACGACTAGAAAAAGATGAGTATAGCAACCCCTTCGAGGCTTTGCGGGATTGGCATCTGTTGCGGGCGATCGCTTTTCAAAGGCAGGAATTAGCCGAACCTTATCTTTATCTGTTGGATCTAGAAGCCTACGATGAGGCTTAAAGTGGTTTAGTTAAACAAAACTTAACAAAAATTAGCCGGTGTGTGAGACTAGCACACCGATAATTTTTGTTTATCGTCTTCTCTGGCTGAAAACAGCCCCTAGCTTTTTGCCCCTTATTTCCCTACTATCAATAACAAAGTATTTTTAGGCGATCGACTAGATTATGGGCAAACAATACAACGTTTATGGGATCGGTAACGCGCTCGTCGATATGGAATTTCAAGTCTCTCCTGAATTACTGCAAGAATTAGGCATCGATAAAGGAGTGATGACGCTGGTGGACGAAAATCGTCAAACCCAGTTGATGGAAAAATTGGCTTTTGATTGTAAACGCAGCGGTGGCGGATCGGCGGCGAATACCCTAGTAGCGATCGCTCAGTTGGGGGGTAAAGGTTTCTATTCCTGTAAAGTGGGCAATGACGAATTAGGTAAGTTTTATCTGCAAGATCTGCGGGCCTGTGGTTTGCATACCAATGAACATGGTGGCGAAAAAGAGGTGGGAATCACGGGAAAATGTCTAGTTTTCGTCACCCCCGATGCCGATCGCACCATGAATACTTTTCTCGGCATCACCGGGGAAATTTCCGAACGGGAATTAGTCCCTTCAGCGATCGCTAATGCCGATTATCTCTATCTCGAAGGTTATCTCGTCACCTCTCCCACTGCCAAAGCTGCCGCTATTAAAGGGCGAGAAATTGCTCAGGCTGCTGGAGTCAAAACCGCTTTATCCCTGTCGGATCCCAATATGGCGATCTTCTTCCGGGAGGGATTACTGGAAATGATTGGAACGGGATTAGATTTCGTTTTCGCTAATGAGTCGGAAGCTTTGACTATTTCCAGCAGCGACGAAATCGAGTCAGCGATCGCCTATTTTAAAACCATTGCCAAAGGATTCGCTATCACCCGGGGTGCCAGTGGTTCTTTGATCTATGATGGCGAAAATCTCCTGGAAATTGACCCCCATCCCGTACAGGCGATCGATACTGTCGGTGCGGGGGATATGTATGCAGGTGCGTTTCTCTACGGTATTACCCACGGTATGGGTTACAAAGGAGCGGGAAATCTCGCTTCTCTAGCGGCTGCCCGGGTGGTTTCTACTTTTGGAGCGCGTTTACAAACCGAGGAAATTCAATCCCTGCGCGATTCGATCGTTTTGGGATAGGTTTTGTCGGTGATCAGCTTTCAGTCAGTAGTCAGGTTTTTTCTCCCTGCTCCCTGCTCATAGACAGTCTTAACCAGTAATTTAGATAGTCAGACTAAATCCCGTTTAAAAGGTATATGCGTTCCCCAAAATCGATCAGTGGAGCAGTGGGAGCCACATTAGGGAACGCACCCTACCAGATCGGCGATCGCACTACAGGATTGGCGATCTAAAGTTTTGCAACCAGAGTATTCATGGCATTAATACAATTTTGGCTCTTCGTTACTTGTTATGGTTCGATAGGGGGGCATAAATTGACTAAATCCTTCTATGGCAAGAGACTTAATTGATGAGTTCGCTCTAGATAAAAAACAATTGACAAAAATCGCCAAATGCCTTTCTACATAAGGGTTCCATTCCTTATAACCCCCGTCCATTGCATAACACAAACCGAAGAGCCACAATTTTCAAGGTAATCTGCACGGACTTGTACCTCTCGTCCTGGAAGCTTATAGATTCCAGACGACATTTTTGAAAATGGCAACCCTTGGGCAAAAGCAACTACGCCTGTTGTCTGAAAATCTCGAATATCGACCACAGCATCAGCAAGGGTAGTAAACGTCACAACATTTGGATCCGTCTCTAGAATTGAGCCAATCATTGTGTCAATTTTTGTTAGTACGGCAAAATAGGCCGATGCAGGCCCCATATATTGCGTTAGTCTATTTTTAGGGAATAAATGGAATTTCGGGGCACTTCGACCAGCAGCTTGAAGTTGGGATGAAAAGTTATGTTGTTGATAAATTGGAGAAGGTAAATTTATTCCCTGAACTAATGCAAAGGCATTTTGCACTGCTCTTCTGGAAGAATCATCCGCCATAACAGGTAAAATCATTGAATCGGTTGCTGCCAAAGCAATTTGAGTGTAAATAGAAAAACTTGGATTAGCATCAATAAAAAGAAAGTCATAATTATCAGCAACCAATGCAACAAAATCATTGGCCCAGTCGATTACTTTTAACCATGTGTTTGTCCCAGGGATTTGGGTATTAGCTAATGTTGTAATTGCGTTTGACTGTAATTCAACCAAAGCATCACCAGCCAAAAGGTCAATATTGACAGGGATACTATTGTTAAAGTGGGTTGGATTAGATATGAAATCATCAGGATTTATCTGTGGCATTGCATATGGTGATGGTAATCTTTCCTGAAAATAACCCCCAACACTTTTCCTCGGCTGGTTGTTATGTAACGAGTTGAGATTTTGGCTTCCAGAGCCAGTAAGGCCGCCTAATAATAATTCAGACAAGTTCCCTTGAGGACAAAGGTCAATAACTAAAATACGTTTGTCTGTATTATTTTCTGCAAACATCGTGACAGCTTGAAATGCCAAACTTGTCTTTCCTGTACCACCTTTATTGTTCCAGAATGAATATTTTTTCATTTATTCTCCAATTTTCTAAATGATAGAACCAACTACATATTATAGGTCAACTTTCTGTATAACACTCTCCAGAATAACGATATGGGTCAACTTTCTGTATATCACTTCATTTAGGCGCAATCGCCAGAACTTTTCCCCTATATCACCCCCAAAAGCCTGTTAGCCAGATTAGCATATTGCCAAAAACCTTGTTTAACTAAATTCCTGACAATTAGACTCATTCTAGCGATGATTCCTCTGTCTGACCGCACCCCTTGACAGAAATTTACAATTATTCGACTTTTAGCGATCGCTATCGGGGGATAGTTGTTTTTTGTTACAGCAGTGGGGAGAAGGGAGCGGGTTTTTCAAGTGGGATTGGCAGTTAATCATGCTATTAAAAACCGATTCAGTATAACGGCTAAGTTGAGCGGCGGCCAATATCCTTTGCACCACTATCAATATCTCTCGCTCGTCCACTCCAACGTGTTGTTAGACCGTGTTTTCGAGATAAGGTAACAACTTCTCTGCCACTTTCAGCTTGTTGCTTTTGCAAATCAGCAAAGATGGCTTTCAAGTCATGATTGAATGACCGAGAGTACTCTTCACGAATTTTGTGGATCTCTTCCACAATCTCATCCTGAAACATAATCAACCTCCGAGAAGTTCATAGGGTGTACAAAGAATTGGCAACTCGTAGCCAAAATCAAGGCTGATCTCTGCCAACTTTCCCTGAATTTGAGCATTGGCGATGTGCTTGCAGTTCCAGGTGAGCAGGTAATCCATGCCGTGAACGGTTGCGACGGCGATATGAACAGCATCAATATCAGCTTTTGCGGGAAGGTTGCTGCGTTCCAAAAATTGCTCTGCTAAATCTAGCACAGCTTGGTTCAAGTCGAGTAAAGATAGATTAGCAAGGATTTCTAGTCATAGACGGTTTCGCTCACGGCAATCTAGAAAATCTATCCAATGCCTATCCTACCGCATTTAATCTTGGTTCTGAGGGTGTTGGGTAACAGTCGTCAACCCAACCTTGTACGTGAAATATTCTTGTCAGCATAAAGTTGCCGCAGAAAGCGGTAGTCCCTGATCAAGCAACAGCTTCATAGCGATTAAGAAGTTCAATGATGCGATCATCCAAGTAGGAAGAGGCAAAAATTAGGGCTTGTCGAATATCTTCATCCTCCAGTTCCGGAAACTCTTGATGTAATTCTGCTCGATCGGGATAAGTTGCCAGTAGCTCAATCACTCGACGAACCGTAAGGCGAAGATTACGAATGCAGGGTTGCCCATTCATACGGTTTGGATGGCTCGTAATACGATCTAGTTTCATTAGAGTAATTCTATTGCTTCATGATCACTTTAACCTTTAGCGGGAGTAAGGGACTTGCGCTTTGATAATGTACCATTTAGGGCTGGTCTTATTCTTCTAGAGAGCGATTTTCTGGCTGGGATATTATTCCTACCCACATTCCGCACCCTAGTCGTTGAAATCAAAAGTTGCTCTAGCCCTTGTATAGTAAGACTTTTAGCGATTACTAAGAATTATGAAGTGTCACACTCTAGTCAGCGATCGCCAGCTTAATGAGAGTTTATCTCAATAATTTGGTATCAGAGCTATCAGATTTTTAGGGCTAATTGTGCATCTGCTAGACAAACAAATTAGCCTGTAATTCAGAGCCAGCAATCGTTTTGACGATTTGGATAAAATTTTCAATGTGACACTTTAGGGTGCGGAATGTGGGTTCCTACGCAAGTCCCTAACTACTGGTTTAAGGTAAATCCGTCGCCCCCATCAAAAAGCGATCGCATTCTCTGGCGGCCCCGCGACCTTCATTAATCGCCCAAACCACCAAACTTTGACCACGACGACAATCCCCCGCCGCAAAGACTTTCGGTAAGCTAGTGGTAAATTGACCGTGTTCGGCCTTGATATTGCTGCGGGCATCCTTTTCTAGTCCTAAATCATCGAGTAAAGGCTGTTCTGGTCCCAAAAATCCCATGGCCAATAGAACTAATTGGGTCGGGATGACTTTTTCTGTTCCTGCTACTGGTTGGGGGATAAACTGCCCTTTTTCGTTGCGTTGCCATTCCACCTGTACCGTATGAATCCCTGTGACGTTACCCTCGCTATCCCCCTCGAATTTAGTCGCTGTGGTGGTATAAACCCGGGGATCATCGCCAAAACGGGCGGCCGCTTCCTCTTGTCCATAGTCCAGACGGTAGATTTTTGGCCATTCGGGCCAGGGATTATCGGCAGCCCGTTCCCGGGGCGGTTGCGGCATAATTTCTAATTGGGTAACGCTACGGCAGTTATGACGCAGGGAAGTCCCCACACAGTCGGTTCCCGTGTCACCACCGCCGATAATTACTACGTCTTTACCCGCAGCCGAGATAAAATCCTCCCCGGGCTGTCCGTCTAGTAGTGCTTTTGTATTAGCGGTGAGAAACTCCATGGCGAAGTGAATGCCCTTTAATTGGCGACCTTCGATGTTTAAATCCCGGGGTTTGGTGGCTCCGGTACAGATAACCACGGCATCATATTCGTTTAATAGGTCTTGGCTGCTGATATCCTTACCCACTTCCGTGTTGCAGACCATTTTTACCCCTTCCTGTTCGAGCATCTGGAGACGACGCAGAACCACTTCTTCCTTATCTAACTTCATGTTAGGGATACCGTACATTAATAGGCCGCCGGGACGGTCGGCCCGTTCGTAAACCGTCACCCAGTGACCGGCTTTATTTAACTGGTCGGCGGCCGCTAATCCAGCAGGTCCGGAACCGATTACGGCCACTTTTTTGCCGGTACGGATTGCGGGGGGATTGGCAGTAATCCAACCGGATTCCCAACCTTTGTCGATAATCGAACATTCAATATTTTTGATCGTAACGGGGGGATTATGAATACCGAGAACACAGGAACCCTCACAGGGAGCGGGGCAGACTCTACCAGTAAATTCGGGGAAATTATTGGTTTTATGGAGGCGATCGAGGGCTTCTCGCCACAATCCTCGATAGATTAAATCATTCCATTCGGGAATCAGGTTATTAATCGGGCAACCACTGGCCATGCCACTAATTAGGGTTCCCGTGTGACAAAATGGTGTACCACAATCCATACAACGGGCGGCCTGATTGCGGAGTTTATCTTCTGGCATGGGAAGATGAAACTCATCCCAATTATGAAGGCGATCGAGGGGGGTAAGTTCGGAAGGAAGTTCACGCAGGAATTCGATAAAGCCAGTCGGTTTGCCCATAGTCTTTGTTATCTCTGTCGTTTATTCCCTATCTTCCTTCAGAGTTCGATCGATCCTCGCAACTTTACCGATTTCTTTAATCTTATCGGCAGCTCAGTGGAGCAACAGGCGGTAATTTTGACAAATTGGGTAATTAACTATTGAGTTAAAAACAGGCGATTTTAAGAGGAAGGGGGCAATTCTAACGGGATAGCCCCGATTATTCCCTTGCGAAAATCATTGAGTAACTGCATGGCTGCCCTTTCTTTATCCTCTTGATATTTGAGATTGGCCAATTTTTCGATAAAATCCTCCCCGGTTATATCTAGGGTATTCAACCCATAACGAGATTGTAAAAGTCCTTCATACTGTAATTCTCTTAATAAATCGACAAAAGCCGCCGCTATCCTTTGGTTATCATAACCAGCATCCCCAATATCCTCACAGATAGCTAATTTCACCGCATCCTTTTGATTTTCTAAACGGGAAGGAATCACCCCCGGCGCGTCTAATAATTCTAAGGTGTCGGAAATTCGCACCCATTGTAATTGTCGCGTTACTCCGGCCCTGCGGGCGCTGGCGACGACTTTTCGCCCTAATAAACGGTTAATCAGGGCAGATTTGCCCACATTGGGAAACCCAATCACCACGGCCCGCACTGGACGCGGTAACATTCCTCTTAGTTGACGTTTTTGGTTAATTTCATCGCCAATTTTTTCCGCCGCTTTGATAATTGCTTTAACTCTTTCTCCCTGTTTAGCGTTAGTAAAATAGACGGTTTCTCCTTGACTTTTAAACCATGTTACCCATTGTTGCTGGGCAGATTCGGGAATCATATCAAGACGATTTAAGATTAATAAGCGCGGTTTATTGCCAATCCAATCGTCCACCTGGGGATGATGGGAGGCTAAAGGAATGCGAGCATCGCGCACTTCTAGGACCACATCCACGAGTTTAAGATGTTCCTTGAGTTTTCTTTCCGCTTTGGCAATATGACCGGGATACCATTGAATTAACGACATGGGAGATGAGAGTATAAAATTAGATCTTATCAGGAATAGTCCCTAGATAATTAAGTGGGTAGGTGTTAAAAATTATCAGATTCCTCTTTATTAAGCTATTCATTCGTTACATCTTTCTTAACATAAAATTTGACAAAAAGAGAAAAGTGTGCCAGATGACTCAAGGGAGTTCTATGGCGGAACTAAGTAGCTGGTTATAATTAGGGTTTGCGGCAAAAAGTACGGGCGAAGCATTGGGATAGAAAATCTGATGAAGACGCAAGGTTTGGAAGCACGATTCTCTCAAAATCTTGCAGCTGTTTCGCGAGAAAAACCACAAAACCCTTACCTTGCCTAAATTTCACATTTATTCAGCAAGCCCTAATTAAATTAAAGATAGATTTTAGGTTCGATTCCCTTAATCAGGGGGGTTGACAATTGTTAACACCTACCTACTTATTTTTTGCCTCTTGCCTGACTGGGAGTCGCAAGTCTAAGCTAAGGATAGCCGGCCAACCCGTACCGACCACCGGATAACTGATAGAATGAACGATTCTAACGCTAATGCTCCCGCTCAATCCTCAGAAGAGACAATAGAGGAAACCAATTGGGTAGATCTGGGGGAAGAGGGGCAACCTCTAGATAAACCCACTGCTAAACCCATCCAACCATCTCCCCTCAAGTCTATCTCTACCCTGATCACGGTGGAGACGGCTTTTTTGGCCAGTGCTACCAGTTTAATCTGGTTAATTGATTATTATTTTCCCCTCGGACCGTTATTAAGGGTTTTCTTCCCGATTCCTATCGCTTTAGCCTATTTACGTTGGGGCGCTCGTTGTGCTTGGATGACAGCATTAGTTTCTAGTTTACTTTTGTCGGTGTTGATGGGACCGACTCGCAGTATTGTCTTTTTGATTCCCCACGGCCTGATGGGGATACAATTGGGGCTATGCTGGCGCCGGGGTGCGCGCTGGGAATTTTCTATCTTGACTGGGGGACTGTTGGGGGCTTTTGGTTTATTCTTTCGTTTTTGGCTGTTTTCAATTCTTTTAGGCGAAAATCTCTGGTTATATGTGATTACCCAAGCGACTAATTTTATTGATTGGATTTTCACCCAGTTAGGGATTCTCGCTAAACCGACGCTGCTGCAAGTGCAATCGATAGCAGTTGTGGGCATATTTGTCAATAGTTTATTATACTTATTTGCCGTGCATTTAGTGGCGTTATTAGTTCTTGATCGCCTCGGTAATCCGATTCCTCGTCCGCCCAAATGGGTGCAGGTCATACTAGATTATGAGTAATTATTTAGGGACTTGCGCTTTGATAATCTACCTTTTGGGCGAACGCAGTTCACCCCTACATTGTGGACAAAATCCGTTACTGTAGGGGCGCAATGCTTGCGCCCTCCGAGCGTTCAGGTTTGCTGATCACTCTAAGTAGGGGGAGAGCCTTCGAGCACCTCCGCAGCTAAGGGACTTGCGCTTTGATAATATGCCATCTGGCCGGTCTGATTCTTCTACAGAGCGATTTTCTGGCTGGGATATTATTCCCACGCAAGTCCCTTAGTGCTTTATGGTCAGTATCTCCAGTCAACTGTTAATCGATCATTTTTCCCCGATTATCGTCTTGTCAGAGAGTGACCCGGTGAGTTATAGTCGTCTATAAGACTCGATTAAAGCATTTCTTAAAAGAATCGTGGTTTCTGGAAAATCGAAAAGTGCGCTATTTTTCCCGTCCACAGAAACCTGTTGCCGAGGGGAGTAACTCAAAAACTCCTTTTTTCCTGGATTCTGATAGACAGAACCGGCGGAAACGGATAAAAAATGCTGTTATCGAGCAAGACTCAGGGATTAATTGAAAATCTCGTCTCCTGGCCGTGCTTACCTAATTGTGGGTCAAGCCGGCAGTTGCCAAACAGACTTAACAACTGAAACCAAGACTCAGTTCCCACGTCTGAGAGGCAGATGAATATCAAGATGAGGCTTTAACGATGCGGACTCATCTTCTTAGAACTTTCTTAACAAGACCAGATTTCCAGAAGTAGCCTCAAAGCATAGACAAATAGCCCATGGTCAGTCGCTTTTGAAACCGAAAGATTGAGGAAATTGAATGCCAAAACAAATAATCATAGCCGAACAACACCATATAGCGGCTGTTTTTTGGGAAGATCAAATTCAGGAATTAGTTGTAGCCACAGGTAATCAGCAGGTGGCCGACATCTATCTAGGATTAGTAGAAAACGTCATCCCCGGGATAGATGCAGCCTTCGTCAATATTGGCGATGCGGAACGCAATGGCTTTATCCATGTCACCGACCTGGGTCCCTTAAGACTGAAAAAAACCGCCGGTGCTATCACGGAATTACTGGCCCCCCAGCAAAAAGTGCTGGTACAGGTAATGAAAGAACCCACTGGCAATAAAGGACCGCGACTAACGGGAAATGTCACTCTCCCCGGTCGTTATCTGGTATTGATGCCCAATGGTCGCGGGGTGAATCTTTCCCGTCGCATCCGCAGTGAAGACGAGCGCTCCCGTTTACGAGCTTTAGGGATTTTGGTCAAACCGGCGGGGATGGGGTTGCTGGTACGCACCGAGGCCGAAGGCAAAGCGGAAGAAGCGATTATCGAGGATTTGGAATTTCTGCAAAAACAGTGGGAGAGCATCCAACAAATGGCCGTCAGCAGCCGCGCCCCGGCCCTGCTTAACCGCGATGATGACTTTATTCAAAGGGTTTTGCGGGATATGTACAGTGCCGATGTCAATCGCATTGTTGTGGATAACCCGATGGCGGTAAAACGAGTTAAACAGCAATTGACGAACTGGGGCGGCGGCAAAGCTCTCGAAGGGGTTTATATCGACTCCCATCGGGAAAACCAGCCAATTCTCGACTATTTCCGGGTTAACGCCGCCATTCGCGAGGCCCTGAAACCCCGGGTTGATTTACCCTCCGGCGGCTACATTATCATCGAACCGACGGAAGCTTTAACGGTAATTGATGTTAACTCCGGTTCCTTTACCCGTTCGGCCACGGCCCGGGAAACCGTACTCTGGACTAATAGCGAGGCCGCCACAGAAATCGCCCGACAACTGCGCTTGAGAAATATCGGCGGTGTGGTGGTGGTGGACTTCATCGATATGGATTCCCGTCGCGACCAGTTGAAACTGTTGGAATTGTTTAATAAGGCCCTGAAAAGCGATAAAGCCCGGCCCCAGATTGCCCAATTATCGGAATTGGGGTTAGTGGAATTAACTCGTAAGCGTCAGGGGAAAAACATTTATGAATTATTCGGCAAAACCTGTGACCATTGCGGCGGACTGGGCCATTTAGCCCATCTACCCGGAGAAGGCAACGCCATCGCCCTAGAAACCCCCACCCTTAGCCGCGCGGAAAAAGAAACCCTTGTCATCGCCACGACTAATACAAAAGTTCTACCCGATAAGAGCGCTCCTAGCGTTGCGGCGGCCGAACCCTATCTAGAAGTTTTCTCCGAATTTGAGGCCGAAGAAAACGCCCAAGAGATGGATCTTTCCTTCCATCCCAACTATCAAGAACAGGTTAATAATTCTCGTCGTCGCCGTCGCCGTCGTCCCTCGGAACTGTTACTCAAAGAGGAACGGGGCGAAAAAGCCTCTACTAACGGTGTTAACAACGAAATCGAGCCGGAATCAGAACCCCAACGCCTTGAGGAAAAACGAGAACGCCCCGCCCGTCTCTCGAAACGAGGAGAAGATGCCAGTGCTGGCAAAAATATCCCCGTCACCGAACGGGAGCGGGTTTCCGTGGAAATGACCCCCGTAGAACAGGAAGTTTATTCTTTAATGGGCATTTCTCCCCTGATTCTCGTGGATAAGGAGTTTAAAGACCCGAAATCGGTGATTGTTTCCGTGAAACTGCCAGGGGAAAGGGAAGCGGAAAACCCAGAAACGGCTGCCACTCCTGAAATATCCTTGATTCCTACCCTAGAGGCCGAGGACACAGCCGCCACCGCCCCCATAGAGGCGATGGAAACTGGCGAGGAAGCCGAAAATCGTCCCCTGGTGCGCCGTCGTCGTCGTCCCACCACTAGCGAAGTTAGTCAGGAAATCAACCAAGAAGCTAGTGCGCCAGTGACTTTTACCACCGAACCGATTGCGCCCGAAACTCCAGTTTTTCTCGGCGAAGTTATTCCTTTAGAAACCCCGGTGAGTGCCGAGGTGACGGAGGAGCCACAAGTAGAGGCTGAAACTGCGGTGCTGCGTCGTCGTCGTCGTCGTTCCTCCGCCACTGTCGATGAGTCATGAGCGCAGAACCCTTAATTGCCGGTGTCGATGAAGTGGGGCGCGGGGCTTTATTTGGCCCCGTGGTGGCGGCGGTAGTGGTCACTGTCCCCTCTGGTTTTCCGCAGCTGTGGGAGTTGGGGGTGAAGGATAGTAAGCAACTTAGCCCCCAAAAACGGCAAAAATTGAGCCAGCAAATACAACGGGATTTTGTTTGTCGCATCGGTTATGCTACGGTGAAAGAGATCGATCGATTGAATATTCTTCATGCCTCTCTACTGGCAATGAGCAGAGCTATCGGGAAATTACCCCTTTCCCCCAGTCTCTGTTTGATCGATGGCAAGCACATTATTAAAGATTTGTCAATCCCCCAAAAGGCGGTAATTCAGGGAGACCAACAATCGCCGGTAATTGCGGCGGCTAGTATCGTGGCCAAAGTCTGGCGCGATGACTTAATTGCTCGTTGGCACGGACGCTATCCCGATTATGGACTCCCTCGTCACAAGGGTTATGGCACTGCTCAACACCTAGAAGCGATTGGCAACCATGGACTTACTTCTCAGCACCGGCTCTCTTTTAGTCCCTGTCAACAAATCCGCGTCAGTCCCCACTCAAGGGCGAAGTGGGGTGGGGATGGCGATTGAGGGGTTTACTCACTGATAACTGATGCCAGGGCCTGACGGGCAATTTTTGTGACGTAGAGGGTGACGGCAACGGTAGCGATAAAACCGATAAGGCGAATAGTCCATAGTAAAACTGGGTTAGTGGCTGGTGCCGAAGTCCCGATAGTGGCAAGACTGCCCGCTAAAGAGCCAATATAGACATACATTATCGTCCCCGGAATCATGCCCGCGCAACCTAGTAGATAATCTTTCAGAGAAACCCCGGTGACACCATAGGCATAATTAAGCAGAGTAAAGGGAAATATGGGAGATAAACGGGTTAAAAGCACTATTTTTAAACCTTCTTTCCCCACAGCTTCATCGATAGCTTGAAATTTATTATTACCTTGAATTTTTTCCGCCACCCAACCCCTAGCCAGATAACGTCCCACCAGAAAAGCGGCAGTAGCGCCGATAGTCGCCCCGATAAAGACGTAAAAAGAGCCTAAAACCACGCCAAAAACCACACCAGCCCCTAAAGTCAGGATTGAACCGGGAAAAAAGGCCACAGTAGCTAGAATATAGATAATTATAAACGCGATCGCTCCCACAGCCCCCAAACTATCCACCCAAGTCAAGGCATTGAAAAGAATAGTTTGAGGATTAAAACCAGTGGAGGCACTGGATTCAACAGCAAAAGCGGGGGGAGTAGTCAGGAGAAAAACAAGGCTAAATGTAGTTAATAACAGTAAATGCCTGATAATCACAGTTTTTCCTAAGGGCAAAAACTTGGAAATAATCATAAAAAGTCCCTATAAGGAATGAAAAAAAAGAGATTGAACCATAGAAGCGAATTAAATAGAACTGGGGCTATTCTACCCCGATTATCATTGTTTAGACCAGAAAGCCAATCCTAAAAATTCCCAGAAAATCCCAGTCTTTCTGAGAAGATAAGACAAGCAACAGCCGGGTAATTTTTGCCGTTTACTTGATATTACACCTTGTCGTCTCTGGGAAAAAAATGTCACAATTAGAAATAATTAGCATTGGATATAGCAATCAATCTATGAAAATCATCCCCAAGGTCAAAGCCCCCACCTTCGTGCAAATGGCACAATGGATCATTAATCCCGTAGCTTTTATGGAAAATGCCGCCCGCAAGCATGGCGATATTTTTAGCACGAAAGTGGGTTTAACTGTAGATAATTTTATCTTTGTCAGCAGTCCTTCGGCCCTACAACAGGTTTTAACTAATGACCGTAAAAAATTTTCGGCGCCAGGGGAAGCCAATCGGATTATTGCCCCGATTATTGGTGATTATTCCGTCATCATGTTAGACGGAGACATCCACAAAAAACGCCGTCAGCTTTTATTGCCACCTTTTCACGGGGAAAGAATGCGTTTCTACGGCGATTTAATCCGCGATATTACCCTAAGAGTAATGGCAGAATTGCCAGAAAATCAACCTTTTAAGACCCGTTCAGCGACCACAGCGATTGCTTTACAAGTAATTATGGAGGCAGTTTTTGGAATTAGTCAAGGGGAACGTTATCAAACCCTGAAAAAAATTCTGGCTGAAATGCTCGATATTTTTAACTCTCCGGTGATGGTTTCTTTGTTATTTTTCCCAATTTTGCAGGCTGATTTGGGTGCTTGGAGTCCCTGGGGAAAATACCAGCGTTACCAAGCAAAAATTGATGATATTATCTACACAGAAATTGCCGAAAGAAAAGCTAATCCTAACCCCAATCGTAGCGATATTTTATCACTACTGATGTCGGCCCGGGATGAAGAAGGCAACCCGATGAGCGATAAGGAATTGCGCGATGAATTAATGACCTTATTATTTGCAGGTCATGAAACCACTGCCACCGCTATATCTTGGGTACTCTACTGGACTCATCGCTATCCAGAAATTAAAGCAAAAATTCTGCAAGAAATAGGCACTTTAGGAGATAATCCTAACCCCATTGATATAACTCGATTACCCTATCTTTCGGCGGTTTGTTCGGAAACTTTACGCATTCATCCCGTGGGAATGTTAACTTTTCCGCGAGTAGTGGAAGAACCGGTAGAACTAGATGGTTATCCTTTAGAAAAAGGGACAATTCTTATGGGTTGTATTTATCTAGCTCACCACCGTGAGCAAACTTTCCCCGATTCCCATACTTTTAAACCAGAACGCTTTTTAGAAAAACAATTCACCCCCTACGAATATATGCCTTTTGGTGGTGGAGCGCGTCGTTGTATCGGGGAAGTTTTAGCTATCTACGAGATGAAAATCGCTATCGCCACAATTTTGGCCAATTATCAGTTAACTCTAGTTAATAATACCCCTGAAAAACCCAGTCGCCGCGGTGTCACCCTTGCTCCCTCGCGAGGAGTTCCCATGGTCTTAAAAGGACGACGGGAACCTCTGGTGACTGCCCCGATGCTCGCCGAAATTTCTTAAAAAAACTGACAAACTATTGTACAATCAGAGTTGTGGTATCCCATATCATAACTCTGCTTTTTTGTCAATAAAATTGGGGATAATTATGGTCTTAATTCGTTTGGCTAAATCTTGGCAAATTTCCGAAAATGAAGTTACTTCTGAAAGTGTTTATTTTAACCGTCGTCGCTTTTTACAGGGGTTAATCGGGACAGGAATTGCGGGGAGTTCCCTATTATTAACTGCTTGTGGTAAATCCTCCTCCTCGGAAGCTTTAGAAAAAAGTTTGCAATTACCTAAAATTGCAGGGTTCAGCAAAAATCCGCAGTTTTTAACGGTAAATCGTCCCGTAGTTGCCGAAACTGTAGCGGGGAAATATAACAATTTTTATGAGTTCGGAGGGGGGAAAAATATCTGGTTAAAAGCGCAGAAACTACCGACGAATCCCTGGACGGTAGAAGTGGGAGGATTGGTAAAAAATACCCAAACCTACGATATAGATACTATTAAAAAAACCTTTCCTCTCGAAGAAAGAATTTATCGTTTTCGTTGTGTGGAAGCTTGGTCAATGGTCTTACCTTGGCTAGGGTTTCCCATGAGTGCTTTAATCGCGGCAGTGGAACCAAAACCGGAAGCTAAATTCGTCCGTTTTACCTCCTTTTATGATCCCGAAATTACCCAGGGGCCAGGATTACATTTAGGAGCCTTACCCTGGCCCTATGCAGAAGGTTTAAGAATTGAAGAAATGGCCAACGAATTAGCTTTCTTTGCCGTGGGAATTTTCGGGCATGATTTACCCAAACAACACGGCGCACCCTTGCGAATGGTTATTCCTTGGAAATACGGTTTTAAAGGGGCAAAATCGATAGTAAAAATTGAATTTACCGCCAAACAACCCGCCACCTACTGGAACACAATTGATGCTCACGAATACGATTTTGAGGCTAATGTAAACCCCAGTAAACCCCATCCCCGTTGGTCGCAAGCAACGGAGAAATTTATCGGCAGTAGAAGTGATTTATCTTGGGAAATTATCGAAACTCTCCCCTATAATGGCTACGGTGAATATGTGGCTAGTTTGTATAGTTGATTTTGATGATTATCCCCATTTATTCATTTAAAGGAAGTATTTATGGACAATAAAACTCTGTACGAACAAGACTTTTATCTCTGGATTAGAACTACTATTAATCAACTGCAAGCCAGACAGTTTGAGCGGGTAGATTTAGAGAATTTACTGGAGGAGTTAGCAAGTATGGGAAGGAGTGAAAAGCGCAAAATTGAAAATCTTTTGATTCAATTACTGGTACATTTGCTGAAACTAACTTACTGGACAGGAGAAAGAGCAAGAAATGAGGGTCATTGGAAAGGGGAAATTATCAACTTTCGCCGACAAATAATCGAAGAAATTAAAGATAGCCCTAGTTTAAAACCCTATATTCTCGAAATCTTTGAGGAATGCTATCAATTTTCTAGAAAAGAGGCTCAAGTTAGAACTCAATTACCCCTCGATACTTTCCCCGTTATTCCCATTGGTTCCCTTGAACAAATTCTCGATGAAGATTGGTTCCCTACTAATGACCACGAGTAATATATAGAGGTAAATTATGGATAATAAAACCCTGTACGAACAAGACTTTTATCTCTGGATTAGAACTACTATTAATCAACTGCAAGCCAGACAGTTTGAGCGGGTAGATTTAGAGAATTTACTGGAGGAATTAGCAAGTATGGGGAGGAGTGAAAAACGCACAATTAAAAGTCTGTTAACCCGATTATTAGAACATTTACTTAAGCTCAAATATTGGGCGGCAGAAAGAGAGAGAAACGAAGGTCATTGGAAGGGAGAGATTAGAACTTTTCGTCTCGATATATTAGATGAACTTAAAGATAGTCCTAGTCTGAAACCTTATCTTTTGGAAATTTTTGATGAATGTTATCTTTCAGCCCGAAAAAATGCCAGTGATCGCTCTCAATTCCCCCTCGATACTTTCCCCGCTATTCCCATTGGTTCCCTTGAACAAATTCTCGATGAAGATTGGTTTCCTGCGGGCGATAATCTGGAAATATAGCCATCAGTTAGACTGCTCCATACTGCTGTAACAAAAAACAACTATCCCCCGATAGCGATCGCTAAAGGTCGAATAATTGTAAGTTTTTGTCAAGGGGTGCGGTCAGATCGAAGAATCATCGCTAGAATGAGCCTAATTGTCAGTGCGATGTCGAAGGCACTGCATAGCAGATCGCCGATCTTGTAGGGTGCGTTCCCTAATATGGCTCCCACTGCTCCAGCGATCGATTTTGGGGAACGCACCATGCCCATTGATTGAAGCTGTGGTCTAAATTTGATCGCCGATCGTGTAGTACAGGGCCTGGTGATGCTCACACAAATGATACTGAATTGCCAGATATTGGAGTTCACTACTGGCTAGATGCAGGAACGAGGCTGAAATACATTTTGAAAGTCTAGGTTGAGGATTAAAGAGCTTGCGAATTAGTAGTCAGGGTGGGCGTTTGCTCACCTTGCTTTTTCATGCGGTAATATGGAATGAGATGGTGAAAGACTGAGACTATAGCTATGACGCTCGCATCAAATAAACAAACCGCTATCATTCGTACAGAGCGAGGACTGACAATCGCAGGAACCCGCATCACCCTCTACGATGTGATGGATTATGTGACTGCTCAATATCCACCTAAGTTCATTCAGGGATTATTTGATCTGACGGAAGAGCAAATTAACGCTGCCCTGGCTTATATTGAGGCTCATCGTGCGGATGTGGAAGCTGAGTACCAGCAAGTTCTCAAAGAAGCTGAAGAACTCCGACAATATTATGAAGAGCAAAATCGTGAGCGAGTTGCCCGTATTGCTGCGCAACCACCTAAGCCAGGCTCCGAGGCTGCTTGGGAAAAGCTTCGAGTGGCTAAGGCAAAGCGTGAGTCGAAAGTATGATTTTTTTGATTGATCACAATCTCAAAGGTCATGCCTTGGTTTTCTTTGGTGCGATCGCAACTCAGGGCTGGCTTGATATCGTCCCGATGCAGTTCGTCACCTTTGCAGAGATGGATTTGTCGATCAACATTGATGACAGGACGGTTTGGCGACTTGCTCAAGAGAATCAGATGATTTTGCTTACCGCTAATCGCAGTATGGAAGGGAAAGATTCCCTAGAGCAGGTTCTGCGTGAAGAAAATACCTCAGAGTCATTGCCTGTGATCACCGTTAGCAATGCTGATCGGCTTTTGAATGATTCCGAATATCGAGGTCGGTGTGTTGAAAGTCTTGTTGAAATCGTGCTTGATATTGATACCTATCGAGGTGCAAGACGCATTTTCATTCCGTGACGCGCCGAATGCTAGAGCCGTTGAAGTCTATCTGTAGGGACACGGCATAACGGGGTCTTTATACTGAATCGGTTTTTAATAGTATGATTAACCCCCAATCCAACTTGAAAAACCTGCTCCCTTCTCCCCACTGCTGTAACAAAAAACAACTATCCCCCGATAGCGATCGCTAAAGGTCTAATAATTGTAAGTTTTTGTCAAGGGGTGCGGTCAGATATAGTAATCATCGCTAGAATGAGCCTAATTGTCAGGAATTTAGTTAAACAAGGTTTTTGGCAATAGGCTAATCTGGCTAACAGGCTTTTGGGTGTGATATAGGGAAAAGTTCTGGCGATTGCGCCTAAATGAAGTGATATACCGAAATTTGACCCATATCGTTACCCCAGAGAGTTTTATGCAGAAAGTTTTCGTATAATATGTAGTTAGACGGAAATTTGTTTTAAAGAATTAAGGATTTGACCAAATGAATGAATTGATCGGTTCATTAATCGGGACTTTAGGTAACATGGCTGTTGGGAAAATACCAGATGTTATATCTTCAATAGCAGGATCACTTGATGCTCAAAGAGAGAGAAAAGAGAAAGAGGAGACTTTCAACCAAAAATTAAAACAAAGATCAGAGGCATTATCACAAAGACAACAGCGTCCCGGCTTATGTAATATTGCCTTGATTACCCCCGATGGGGAAAGAATAATGATGCAATCATATACACAATATTATGCAGGAGACTATATTATTTATGAATTAAGCTATAGGAATCTCGAAGATGGTAGATGGAGCGGTAGTTATCGGAAAATGTCTAACCATTTATTTTCCAGTGATAGCTTTGAACGGGGTCAAAATAGAAGAGTATGTATTGAAAAATCCCGAAAATCCTTGCTAAAATTAATTCAACAGCAGATTGTAAGAGCAATTGACTAAAGAGCGATCATATCGCACTGTTTCTTGTACATAGTATGGATTAAATAGTATGGATTCTACTTCTGCACTCCTGTTGTCATCTGTAAAAAAGTTATCCTTAATTAACAAATTTGTTTTCGGAGATGATTTAAATCGATCTTCCGTTCGCACAATATAAAACGCATGACTTTATAAAGTACTAAGCTACGGAAAGGGGGTTGATTATCCGTTACACACTACTGGCAGTGCGATCGCCGATCTTGTAGGGTGCGTTCCCTAATGCAACTTCTACTGCTCCAGCGATCGATTTTGGGGAACGCACCATGCCCATTGATTGAAGCTGTGGGTTAAAGTGCGGTGTGGGTTAATCTGACTAACACGCTTTTGGGCGTGATATAAAGATAGTATGGGTGACGGTATTTTCCGAAAAATAGGGCAGTTTTCAGGCTACCCTAACCAGAAAATTAATCGCCAAAATGGGAGATAATCGCGTCGGCAAATTCGGAACATTTCAGGGGAGGATTAACGGGGGGTTCCATCAGACGCGCTAAATCGTAGGTAACTTGTCGATTAGCGATCGCTGCTGCGATGCCTTTTTTAATCAAATCGGCCGCTTCTTGCCATCCCATGTATTCCAACATCATCACCCCGGAAAGAATCACCGAACCGGGGTTAATTCGGTCTAAACCAGCGTGTTTAGGGGCTGTGCCGTGGGTTGCCTCAAAAATAGCGCAAGTATCGCCAATATTCGCCCCGGGTCCCATCCCTAAACCACCGACGATCGCCGCTGCTGCGTCGGAGAGATAATCGCCATTCAGGTTCATGGTAGCGAGGATCGAGTATTCATCGGGACGGGTTTGGATCTGTTGGAAGATACTATCGGCAATGCGATCGTTAACCATAATTTTATCTTTCCATTGCCCATTGCCGTGGGTTTCCCAGATAGCATCGAGAACACTGGTCACTTCTTGGCAGATTTTGGCTTTTTTCTGGTCGGTGAGGGCATCATAACCCGGTTCTACCATGCGGGCGTTATCTTCGATGCTCAGATCAGGGTTTTTCTCCTTATTACTCAGGATCCATGATTCCATCTCGGTAACGCACACATCCCGGAATTCACTCTTAGCTAATTCATAACCCCAATCCCGAAACGCCCCTTCCGTATATTTCATAATGTTACCCTTGTGGACAAGCGTAACTTGATTTTTCGGTTTCGGTAAAGTCAGCGCCCGTTCGATCGCCCGGCGGACTAATCTTTGGGAACCCGTCTTACTAATCGGTTTGATCCCGATACCCGCATCGAGGGGAATTTGTTTTTTACCGTGTTCGGGAGTGGCGGGAATTAGTTCGGTGTTGAGATAATTAATCAGTTTATCGGCGATTTCCGTGCCTTGTTTCCATTCGATGCCGAGATAGATATCCTCGGTATTTTCCCGATAGACGATGACATCGAGTTTTTCCGGGGTTTTATGGGGGGAAGGGGTTCCCGCATAGTAACGACAGGGACGAACACAGGCATAAAGGTCAAAAATTTGCCGCAGAGCCACATTCAGGGAACGAATGCCGCCACCGATGGGAGTGGTCAAGGGACCCTTGATGGCTATACCATATTCTTTAATCGCTGTCAAGGTATCTTGGGGTAGATATTGATAAGTCCCGTAGATTTCGCAAGCTTCATCACCAGCATAGACTTTAAACCAATGGATTTTCCTTTGACCACCGTAGGCGGCGGCGATCGCTGCATCGATAACTTTTGCGGTTGCGGGCCAGATATCGACTCCCGTACCGTCACCACGAATGAAGGGAATGATCGGATCATCGGGAACTAGGGGTTTTCCGTCAGAAAAAGTAATTGTCGAGCCTGTTGTCGGTGGGGTAATTTTTTCGTAGCTCACAGTCATGGGCTTCCAGAAACAGTATTTATCTATACGTTGGCAGTCTAGCGCCGTCAATATCTATACTCAGGCATTTTGGCTAATTTCTTAAAGATTCCCTTGCTGGCATCAACTTCGTACCTCACCATTAAGATAACTGCCATAGTTAAGACTCTTTTAAGCTGCCCGCGTATTTAAATTGCTTGTTGAGATGAGGCAAGAGAATTCGCAGGAATTTGATGACACTTTACCTAAAATTGGGCTTTTCTAGGTTCTGTGTGAGCATGGTATAATGGTGACACAGAACAGGAGGTGGGTTATGTGGATAAATTTTGATCAACTCCTCGATTTACCGAATGTAACAGGGGTCAATTATCAAAAAACTGCTCAGACAATTTTCTTAAAGCTCGCTCTTTTAAATGAAACAATTGAATGTCCGAATTGCCATCAAATATATATACTACAAGAGCCGAAAACCCTTATCCATTAATGGATACACCCATTAACTTTTCTTAATGTAACCGTGGAATGGTAGTCATGTATATAATACGAGTCTCAACTTAGTTGGGGTTTAACAACCTTTCTAGATTTTGTTCACAGTTCTCTTTATGGTAGAGAATATTTAATTTTTCAGAAAGATGTAAGGCGCGTTGCCAGTGATTAATAGCTGATTTAAGATCATGGGTTTTTTCTTCAAATTCTGCCAAAACAATTAAAGTCTCTAGTTCTATATATCTTTCTCCAATATCGAGGGCAATATCTAAAGCTTGGTTAAGATATTGATAGGCTAGATCATCCTTTCGAGTGATACTATAAATTTCTCCTAATCCAGCGCAAGCATGGGCAACACTTGCTACATCTGAAATAGCTAAAGCTTTTTTCTTTTGTTGCTTAAAGTATTTTTCAGACTCCTGAAAATTTGCTTGTTGCCAATAAATTGAGGCTAAATTTCCCAAAGACAAAATAATTCCTGCTTCATCGGTTATTTGCTCAGATAAGTTAAGACTTCTTTGAGTATAATCGATAGCTTGATTCAAATCATTGATTCGCCGGTATGCTTCTCCTAAATTTCGTAAAGCCATTGCTTGATAAATAAGATTTTTAATTTTTTCTGCCCATTTTAAGTATTTTTCTAAACAAGCAATAGTCTGGTCAATTTTTCCCTGATAACCATAACAATTACCCAGATTTAAATAAGCAGCATTAATAATCTCAAATTTTTCGTCACAATCGGGAATAATCTCGGCTAGATTTAAAACTTCATTCAGTCCTATTTCAGCACTTAAATATTCCCCTTTTATTCCATCAATTGTTGCTATATTTCCTTTTCCTCTTGCTTTCCAAAGAGGATTATTTAATTGCTCGGCTAAGGATAAGAGTTTCTCCGCATAATTTTTTGCTTGGTCTAATTGTCCTAATTCTCGATACATATAACCGAGTTCACTTAAACAGAGAAAATCGGTTTCATTGTCAAGATTTCCTAATAATTCTTTACACAGTTTTATGCCCTCTTCATAGCGTCCCCAGATGCGTAATTGTTTGTGCAAAGGGAAAGAAGTTGGATCATGAATTTCTAAGGGTAAAGAAAATAAAGATTTAGCTTCTTTATACCAACCTAATCGACATAGACAGAGAAATGCTTCCACATAACGACTTGCCCGTTCTTGAATAGAGAGCTGCTGTCCCATTTTATCCTTAATATGGCGTTCATAACCAATTAAATGCCAGATAAATGCGCCAAAATGTGCTTTTTCAAAATGACTTCCTGTCGCTCCTAAAATTTCCCCTTTTTGTTTAACTTGAGCGAGTTCTCCAAAAACAGTAAAATCGATACTTTTGAAATATTCTTTGACTCTTAATTGAGGAGATTTAAAATCATTCATGATTTGGTTTTCCTTCTTTTCTTTGGGTAGATACTAGATGCTTGAAAGCAACATTGCGAATTAAGCTGTGCTGTTTGATATGTGGTTCATATCCCAGTTGTTTTTGAGTTTCTACTAAATAACGGTTAAACAAGGTAAAAAGAGCTAGGTCTAAATCTTGTTCCTCGTATTCTGAAAATAATTGAAGATTTTCAAACCACGCATTTTTAAATTCAAAAGATGAATAAGTGGAGCCATAGATAAGCAATAAATAAGCAGTTTCAAAAGTGTTTTCAAGTCGCTCTATTGTTCTTTCGATTTCCTCCTCTAACAGTTGTTTTCGTAATTGTTTGGTCATTAAGTTAACTTTGTAATAATCATCAGGATTGGCTTTTTGAGCTTCATCAATCATTTCTCTTAATCGTCGAAATCGGGATTTATTCTCCTCATAATAAATGCTGATATCTCCATTCAGTCTATCAATAATATCACCGGAAATTAAGCGGATAGCGAGAGGATGTCCTTCATAAAGTTTTCCGATCTCTTTAAGGTAAGCAAGGTTACGTCCATGAAGAATTAATTCGACTTCTGCTTGTTGAAATAAACGTTCAAATAACTGTAAACTTTCCTGATCCTCTAATCCCATTAATGGCTGAATATGCCAATATTGATCTTGACTAAAAGTTTCAAAATCTTCAGACTTATCCTGCGAAGTTATCACAATTCGAGTCTGACAATTTTCGGCTTCTAATATCTTTTGAAAAAAGACTCGCCAGAGGGGGTCTTTAAAGCGATTACTGCCATCTTGTTGTTCTCCTTGTAAAAGATTTTCCATTGAATCAAACCAAATCAATCGACGATTATTGCTCAGATGATTAACCAGTTGAGTTAATAATTGTTCTGGGTTTTTTGCTTGTTTTGCCGTAACAGGTTCATCGCCACGATTGAGTAAATCAATAGCTGTGCTGATAAAGTTTTGTGCTTCTGATTGCGACTGTTGATCCTCCCGTTGATTAAACCCATCAAAATCAATAGGCAGTTCAGGAGGAAACCCTTCTTGACACAAAGCTAAGGCCAATTTGTAGGCGAGGGCAGTTTTCCCAATACCTGTTATTCCTGTAATTACGACAATGCGACAATCGCCTCTTAGTTTTTCCAGTAAATCACTTTGAAGAGACTCTCGCCCCACCCAAATAGGCTCGATATCTTGAGTCAGTTTTTGCAAAAGATTATCTAGATCTGCGACTTTTGAAGGGTCGATGTTCAAAGCTCGACAAAAGGCGAAAAAACCTTCCGATTGAATGTTTTTACCCCTCAAAAAATGATCTAAAGTCTCTGGTGAGCAGTTGTCGGCGTAATAAGAGTAATAAGTGTGGGCTGGGTCATTTGAAATTTCCTCCCAATTCCCATCGGGTTTGGCAAATTGACTAGCCTCGGTGCATAAGTATTTTCTAGTCCAGCCTTCTTTTTGTTTTTGCGCCCATCGGGTTTTGACTTGCTCAAGTCCCGCTACGGAGAGTTTTAACTTCATTGCTCTCTATTCAATCTACATAAGTTTATTTCTCTATTGTTGATCAATTATCCCCAGAAATTCTCATTTTTTGAAAAATTTTCTCTCAAGGTGACTAAGTACATATCAGCTATTTGCTCAATTATAGGTATAGGAAGCCATTCAAGCTTTCTAATTCTTTCTAATTCCAGCTTCTTTTGCTTTTTGCGCCCAAAAATCATCGTTTTGCTTGCTTCTCCGTAGAAATCTAAGGATTTCTATCGCTTTACTCCCAATGAAGAGAGCCTCATTGCTCGTTGTCCTCTTCCTAAGGGTAGCAAAATGGCTATTTCTCAAATAATCAACCAAACCAATGGTAAACAGTTTATCTCATTATCATCTACATCGGTGCGGCTACTGTCGTCGGATGGAGGTGATGTCAATCACTTATTTAGCGGTCAAATACGAGAGCGTCACTATGAGCAACTTTCTTGTTGGCTTGATTTAAAACCAAACGAGGAAAAGGACTTAACGGCACAAACATTTGCAACGCTAAAGACCACAAATTACACCCAAAAAGATCCCCTATTCACTTTAAGGACTGTCCGAAGAATGTTACAGGATAACGGTCTTCTCTTTGTCTATGATATATCCCAAACCCCTGATATTGAGCAATATGTGAAGATTCTGTTTTCTTGTGCTGGATTTATTGTATTAAATAACATTGGCAACTGCTGGATTCTTTGCAAAAGAGCCTTACTTTGTTTTGATGTGCCAAAGGTCAAAGGTTATCTGGTCAAGGAAGCGGAAACACTGGCAGAAATTGAATCCTATTTCTTATTTCTCAAGAATCGCTATCCTGAGTCACAAAATTATTGCAAAGAAATCGACGATTTATTTACTCACCAATCGGTTATTTTTCTAGCCTATCCTGAACAGAATCCCTCTCAGGTAATCGGTGTTGCACGTTATACCTATTCTCTGCCTGAATATGGCTACTATTTGCCTTGTCAACTGGCAACATTTTGTGAAGGAAAACACACAGGAAAGCATTTGATGTTACCCAAAAATGTAACAAGCATCGGAGAAAGTCTCTCTCTGTATGATAAACAGGGAACTGGCAAAATAGGAACAAGTTATCTTGTTTATCAGCAATTGATTCGAGCTATTTTGACTTACAAACATGATATCGCTCACACTGAAATTTCCTACACGACTTATCCAAAAGGGGACGAAACGATTGAAGCACTCTATAAAGAACGTTTTGGATTTAAGCACACTCTACACGATCATGAAAAAGTTTGCTTAAAATATGGAACATTTGCCGGTCAATGGTATCTCATTGAACTGGAGCAGTGGATGATTAATCATCAGTACCACAACGCTGACCAGATTTTTCATAAACAAAAGGAAGCGTTTGCGGTGTGAATTCTGGCTTAATAGGTTGCCGATAAATACTAGATTTTGGGAACTTAAGGTAAATTATCCTGAAAATTGGCTATATCCTTAAGTGTCCCGAAGTCAATCTCAGCTTTAGATGTCATATTCCTTACTCTATAAGGGTTTGAGGCTATTTTAAATTGATACCAGTTTGGGTAGATTCCCAAATTATTCTCAAGCTATACTGGCATACCAGATGCGGTCTGTTCAGCCGAAACTTAGAAATAAGGGGATGACTGGCTTTTGTTGAGTAGCTGATAGGGTAGAGTTAGCACTTTAACCAAACTAAGGTTAGGGAACAACTTACGTTGCCTTAATATAAAATACCTTTTTTATCTAGGGTAACTTTTCACTTATGTACTCATCACAATTATTCAAAAAAACATCAAGTAAAGGAGCTTAAGATGCAATTTGACACCCCATTAGGAAAAGATGAGTCAGTTCAGAAGGAGTATGAGTTTAGCTATTCCTTGATACTTTTCTTTCTAAAATCAGGTTTTTGGTTAACTAACAAGAGACTAATCGCCAGAAAACCCAATGTTCTCCTATTTATCCCTATAGGCCAAGATGAAGTAACATATCCATTAAGAAGCATAGCAGGTATTAAAACTAGAACTGAGTTCAAGTTCTTGCCTCTATGTGTTGGCGTCATCCTTCTCTTAGTTGGTTTTAGTGCTATTAGATCATTTGGATTCCCATTACTTCTACTTGGAGTTGCCAATATCATTAGTGCTTTTCAGACCGTCATTGCTGTTGGTTCAACCGGCGGTGGAGTTGTAGCATATTCTCATGTTCCTTGGGAAGGAACAGAAGCAAAGAAAATGATTAATGAATTAAATCAACTTATTGCAGATATTTGATAAACAGTTTGTTGTTTTTTTTCTGATTATGCTAGAGGGGTTAACTGGACTGTTTTAATCCTCCCTAGCATTTAACTATCTGTTATGTAGTCTTGCAAATTTTCTGTGAATCATTGATTCTCGCTTTTAGTATTCACCAAGAATTAGTCAAGCTTAACAGTAAGTAATGTTTTCAGCAATTGACCATCTTGCGAATTGAAAATCATGAAAAAAATTAACTTCATCTTATCTATTTTTTTCCTGAGTCAGCTAGGGTTTAGCTTACCAGTTAAAGCTCAATCTCGCTGTCAAGCAACCATTAATTCTATTGTCAATGAAATAGAATCTAAAGGAGTTAGAAGGGTGATACTCACAAAAAGGACTGTAACTAATAGGAGAAATCCCACTAACAGAACTAATGAAATCATTTTCGCATTAAGCCCTTATAATGAAAGCTATACATCTCTTGATACAAGAAGTTATAGGATTGTTTCAAACATTATGGCTTCTGGTGTTTTAATGAAAAGTTATGCCGATAGAATAGTTTCTAATTGTCAAGATATTGCCGTTGTAATGTTCGGTGTTGATCAGACAGAGTCGGGACCAGAGTTTGCTATTCAATCTGATGGAAAAACTCGCCTACGGGATTGTATTCCTTCTGGTAGTAATTTAACTGCTAATTGGAATCAGACGTATTGTCATTAAGCTTAGTTTCTACCTTTTAGTATTCACCAAGAATTAGTCAAGCTTAACAGTAAGTAATGTTTTCATTAATTGACCATCTTGCGAATTGGAAATTATGAGAAAAATCAACTTTATCTTATCTATTTTTATTCTGAGTCAGCTAGGGTTTAGCTTACCAGTTAAAGCTCAATCTCGCTGTCAAGCAGCCATTAATTCTATTGTCAATGAAATAGAATCTAAAGGGGTTAAAAAGGTGATAGTAGAAAAAGGGACTGTAACCAATCAGGGGAATCCCACTAATAGAAAAGATGAATTAATTCTGTTATTAAGTTCTTACTTAGATAATACTGGTACCTCTGGTGATCAAAGAAGTGGTTGGATTGTTTCAAACATTATGGCTTCCCGTGTTTTAATGAAAAGTTATGCCGATAGAATTGTTTCTAATTGTCAAGATATTGCTGTTGTTGCGTTTGTTGCAGGTGGCTCAGATTGGAGAATAGAGTTTGCTATTCAATCTGATGGAAAAACTCAAGAGAGGACAGAGTGTATTCAACCCGATGATCCCTTAACTCCCAATTGGAATCAAATGTCTTCTTGTCATTAAGCTTCTAAAAGTCTTAATCAACCTCAAATATTTCTTTCATTAATTTAGCACAAAATATGAAAACTACTCATTTATTTTTTATCACCTGTCTTGTCAGTTTAACCAGCTTAGTCTTACCAGTAAATGCTCAAACATGGCGTCGTCATCAAGAAAATAACTATCGTAATGTAGTAGCTATTGTTAAACCTCATCGGAGTGGATATTGTAGCAATCATTTTATTCGACAAGATGGCAGGGTTTATGACGCAAGAAAGGGGACTCGTGGAAGTTATTTAATTGTTGATCAAGTCGTCTCATTAACAGGTGTTATTGACACCAATAATAGAGGTAATAAAATTTGGCAAGTTTTCTATCAACCCTCACGCACAACCATGTGGTTACATGACTGTGATTTATCTATTCCTCAACTCGTTGATTAATTAACAATAACCCAGAGGTTTAAACATGAAAACAATTCAAAATTCAATTGCTCGTATGATTGCTAATAGAGAGCAAATTTGGCAACAATATGATCGGGCTGATTCTAATCGAAAAGACCTAAGTAAACGCTTTGCTAAATATTATAGTAATCCAAGTAAAGTTACGACTATTTCCCCCTTAACTTCTCAACAATTACCCCCTGCTGAAATTGAAGCTTGTCTGGATAAATTAGAAGAAACAGACCGTAAAATTAACCAAGAACAGTCTAACATAGAATCTCATAAAAATGAGATAGAGTCTTTACAAATTAAAGCTCGTAACCTAATTATCGGACTAATCATTGGGCTGAGTGTGGGGGGTTCTTTCTTGTTGTTTACTTTATTTATCTTTACTAACAATAACTCCTCCGATGACTCTAATTCTTCTCAACTGTATCAGTTAAATACTCAAAAAAATGTTTTAAAATTATCTAAATAAGGAGAATAATACTTATGTTTTGGCAACAACAAATTGAAGGGTTAAACCAAAAAATTGAACAAAGTAGTCAACGCATAACCGACTATTTAGGGGTTTGTGCTTCTTTGTTCAATCATGGTAAATTAAACGGCGAACAATTACCTAATTATTTTGGAAAATTTCTCCAAGATAGCTATCTATCGACTCAATCCTATTTAGAACAGCAACCATTAGAAATAATAGGAAGTTGGCAAGATTCTCGTTGGGAAAATTGGAACATTAACGATAATTTATTATCCTCATTGGAGCATACAGAATTAATTCGTATTGGTCAATTAGTTGAACAAAGATCAAGTAATAACACTTTTTGTGTTCCCGAATTTGCTCCCTTTATTGGTGGGAATAAAACTATTATTATTCGCTGTAGCAATAATACCCGTAATACGGGACTAGAATTACTGCAATCTCTTGTGATTCGTACCGCTATTTTACTTCCTTATCAAATACGTTATACCTTCTGCGATCCCGTTAATAATGGGGGTGCATTTTTAATGCGTCGTTCCCTTCCTGAAGCTTTGATTAGAGAAAATAGTGGCGAAGTTTATCGAGATTTATTAGAAGTCACTCAAGATATTCGTCGCGTCAAAGAAACCTATTTAGATCCTCAGTCTCCTGCCTTACATTTACTCCCCCCAGATATTCGAGTCAATGAAAGATTTGAGGGGATTTTTGTCGCAGATTTTCCTAAAAGATATGACCGTAGAGATATTGAAGAATTACAAAAAATTGGTAATAGTGGACCAGAAGCTGGAAGATATGTGTTTATTCACTATAATCAAGATATTGATCTCCCTAGAGATATTAATATGAGTGGGTTTGAAAATGCCTTTTATATTGATCTCAATAAACAGTCAAAGACAGCAACATCTTGTCAACTTCAATTTAAAGCGGATAGTATTCCTGACGCAGATTTACAAAAACAATTACTTGATAAAGTTAAACAAGCCAAACCCCCCGAACGAAAATTAGATTGGGATGATATAGTAGGAATTGATCCGCAAAATTGGTGGAATTATAGCAGTGAAGAATGGATAACCACACCTATCGGTGGAAGAGGAAGTTCTGATCAATTAAATATTTGGTTTGGTAAAGATAGCGAAGGTCATCAATGCGCTCATGGTATGCTAGGAGCAATGACTGGATCAGGAAAATCTACCCTGTATCATGGGCTTATTTTAGGTTTGGCAACTCGTTATAGTCCCTCAGAATTAAGATTTTATCTCATTGATGGCAAATATGGCGTAGAATTAGCCCCCTATCGCAATTTGCCCCATACCGAAGTAGTTTCCTTACATTCTTCCCCTGAATTATCGCGTAGTGTTTTAACTGAATTAATCGCCGAAAAAGAACGACGTAACGCCTTATTTAAAAGATTAGGGGTGTCAGAATTGGCAGGTTATCGCCGCCTAGGACAACCAGAGAGCAAAATGCCCCGTATTCTTCTAATTATTGATGAATATCAAGAGTTATTTTTTAACGACAAAGATGATACTGCTTCAAGTCAACTACTGATTTTAGCCCAACAGGGGCGGAGTGCGGGTATTCATATGTTACTCGCTTCCCAAAGGTTTGGGGCTGAAGGAATGCGGAATCAAACGGGAATTTTGGGTAATATTCATCTGAGAATGGGAATGCAGATGTCAAAAACAGAAATTCAAGCCCTGACAGAATTTGGAAAACGAGGAAAACAATTATTAATGACCTGTGATTTGCCGGGGAAAATTGTTATTAATGACCGTAGTGGCGATGATAACTCTAATTATTTTGGGAAAGTGGCATTTATCGAAAAATCTCGCCGAGATCTGATCATTAACGCTTTATCTCAAAAAGCTCATCAACTTTGCCCAGAAGATTATACAGAAGCAGTGGTCTTTGATGGAGATTCTCAGCCTAATTTAGCAGATAATCCTCAATTACGTCATATTTTAGATTACGGTAAATGGTTAACCTCAGAAGATTGGGAAAAAATCGCCCGTTTACCTTTCTATAAAGGAGGATTAGGCATTTCTGACTGGTTTAGTGCAGAATACCCGGTCTTAACATGGCTAGGACAAGAATTCAGTGTGAGGCAACAGGCAAGGCTGATATTACGCCGTCGTCCAAGTGAAAACGTTCTAGTTATCGGTGGAGACTATAATACAGCCCGTTATGGAATTCTATCGGCTATTTTGACCAGTCTTGCTATTAATGGCAATCTTCAACAATCTCGTTTTGTTGTGGTAGATCGCAGTGTATCTGGTACACAATGGCATTTAGCATTGGAAGAAGTATGTCAGATTATTCTAAAACCTTTGGGCTTTACGACGGCATTTAACCGAGAAAATCGAATTATTACGGCAATTTTGAACAATTTAATTCTTCAACTTGACGAAAGAAACCAACTCAGTGAAGCAGACTTGATGACTCAACCTTCTATTTTTGTCATCATGACAGAATTAGATAGAGTAGATGACTTAAGACGGAGTAATGAGCAGTCTTATAGCCCAGAAAGTCACTTAACTACTCAAATTAAGCGATTATTGAAGGAAGGATCTAGTAAAGGTATTCATCTCATCCTCAGTTTTTCAGGGATCAAAGCTTTCTCTAATGTCCTTGATATTCGGCGAAATTTAGCTTATTTTCGCCATAGAGTCGCTTTACAGATGTCAGAAGATGATTCTTTTACCTTTGTTAGTGATCGCCAAGCCTCACGCTTACAAGCAGATGGAGATGTTCCAATTAAAGCCCTTTATCGGGACATAGATAGCGATCGCACTACTCTTTTTAAACCTTATAGTACGGAATCTACCCCCGAATTTAAGCAACAAATAGAGAAAATTGCTAATAGTTTAATCAAAAGAGCTTAAAGCTTAATTTAACCATGGATGACTCATTTTTACAACTCAAACACTTTCAACAAACCCTCGAACAATTCCATGATCGCGTTCAATCGGCGTGGCGAGAAGTGGAAACCACCTATGAGGATCTTTCCCCCCATTGGCAAGACCAAAAACGACAAAAACATGATGAAATGTGGCTTGATTTGCAAGAAAAGACTAATAATTATTATAGTCGCCAAATTCCCAGCTATAATGATTTTTTAAACCATAAATTACAAGTATTAGAGAGGTATTTAAACGGTGGATAATTCCCGAAAAACAGCCCTTTTAGCCTATCAAACTGCACTCAATCAATATTATTTGATTTTAAGCGAAGAATTGGAATTTCTCGATACGGCATGGCGATCGCTTGATGAAGTTTTTCAAGGATCAGCCGCCGAAGAATTTACAGGTTTTTGGACAAGAACCTTGGCAGAAATGGAAGATTCAAGGCTAGAAGTTCAGAAAATCCTCAATTTTATCCAAGAAATCCCCGATAAATCTTAATCATTATGACCATTCAGGATCCGCGTATTCTTATTACCCTTCTCAATGACTTAATTGAAGAACTTAGATACTGGAAAATAACCGCCCGTGAGACGCTTGATCAAATGTCATGGCATCAAAGGCAAAGTGAAGAAAAAGTCAGTCAAGCTCTGTATCATGCTTCAATTATTCAAGATCAGGCTAAAAATGATCAAAAATTAGTTGATCAGGCTAATGATGAAGTTGCTCAATTGTTGTCTAATTGTTATCAAGTTTTAGAAAAAGCTCAACAAAATTTGGCAGCAGCTCAAAATACCCAAAATCAGGCGCAATCAACCCTAAATGATTGGGAATATCAGTTAGGTATTGCAATTGACTGGTTAAGACGGGCAGAAGCCCGATTAGAACTTGCCATAAACGAAAGAGAGCAAGCAGAATTTATTTTAAGCAGTGCAGAATCTGAATTACAAAGCGCACAATCCGCCCTTACCAGTTGCCAAAATTCAGGCTATACTGACAAGGATGGACGATATCATGCGCCCAATTGTTCTGGTCAGCAAGCTAGGGTTAGTCAAGCCCAAAAAAAGGTTCAGGCTGCGATTGCTCGCTTAAATAAAGCCATTGAAGAAGAAAAAGCAGCAAGAGAAGAAGTGGCACGAGCGCAAGCTAGGGTGAATTGTTGTCGAAATGCCGTCGGATATGCCCAAAAAGCCATCTATCAGGCGAATATTACTTTAAATTATGCCCATAATGCCCTGAGTTTTGCCGAACGTAGTTTAGAAAATGCGAATGCAGCCAGACGGGAAGTTGATAGAGCGCAATTAGAGGCAAGCAATGAGCAGGAAATGGCAGATTTAATGTCTTTAGCCGTAAATAATGCCCGCAATTTCACCGAAGAAGCCCGAAATGATTTCAAAGGAGCGGAAAAGCAAGGAAACTCCGCTCAATGTTTAGAAATTGGGGTAACAAGAGAAATAGAATATCGAGTAGAAAGTCTGATTGAATTCAACCGTCCTTTTCAATTTTAGTGATTTTTGGAGGATAAAAAATGATGGAAGATATTGTTTGGAAGATGCAGCAGCGATCTCGCACTCTGCAAGACTATCGTAAAGATATTCGAGGCCTATGGCAAGATGAGGCTGCCAAAACTCTTAACCGTCGTTATCTTGACCCCCATGAAGATGACGATCAAAAAATGATAGAATTTTTGCAAAAACAGGTACAAGGCTTAGAAAAAACCAATGAGGAGTTGGTTAAAGCCAAAGATTATGCTTTAGAGGCTGAACGCTATTCCCAACAAGTTGAACATTTCTTAGAACGAGAAAAACAGGAAGTTAAACAAGCTTATCATTCTTATGATCGATCTATCGAATATTACGGCTTAACTCAAGCAGAATTACCTAATATTCACAGATTAATTCAACAAGCTAATCGCAGTTGTAACTAAAAAAGATATTTATATTACGAAATTTTATTAAAATAAATGTTTGATAAATATCTATATTAGACAGGAAAAAAAGATGAATAACTAAGAGAATAAAAACAATGTTAAGTTACCAGAATATCAAAACCATTTTTTCCCAGAAATCATTTTTAGCTATTGCGGCTGAAACCTATGAAAGCTATAAAACAGAAACAGGTGGCATTTTTTTAGGAATTAGAACCCCTAATAAATGGTATATTTTAGAAACCTTAGATTCGGGTTTAAATCCTATTTTTCGCCCTGGCTATTTTGAGTATGATAATGCTTATATCAACCACCTGTCTAACAAAATTGCCAGATTTTATCGAGAACCCATAGAAGTTCTTGGACTATGGCATAGACATCCGGGCAGTTTTGATTACTTTTCCTTAACTGATGATACAATTAATAAAAAATACGCTTCTCAACATTCTGAGGGAGCTATTTCTGCTTTAGTTAATTTTGACCCATTTTTTCGATTGACTATGTATCATGTTTCCCTCACTTCTCAATCTGATTTACGACCCCAATATACTAAGCTTTCTATCGAAATTGGAGATCAATTAATCCCCAAAAATTTGCTAACTATTAAATCTTTATCCGATTATTTATCAATAGTTAATGATTAATTTTATTAAATCTAGTTCCACAAGTATTAACTTTTTTAATACTTAACTTAATTGACGGTGAATAGATGATCAAGCTATAATCCTTAAAAGTGAAATTTCAGACTATGCCCAATCTCAATACCAGTCCTAACGTCAAAAAAAGAATTCTGATCTTCTTAGAAAGACTATTAACTCATGTTAATAAGGAATCACGAGATCATCAGTATTGGTCAAATCAACTGTCTTTCAATTGGCTGAAAGACGAACAACCACACCCTAAGCTAATTGTCAATACAACTTTAAAAATATTAACAGATTTTTGTCAGGGAATTACTAAGCAAAAGTTAGGGGCTGCCATTACTGTTGAACAAATGAGAAATGACCTTAAGGTTTTACAAGAATGGGAAATACTAATAGATAATAGAGTCAAAACTAAAGGCGCAGCAAATTTGCACTTTACCCTAAATCTTTGGCATTCATCGACAGAAGAAAATTTGAAAAAATTTGAGGAAGAATGGGATAAGCGCAAATCTCCCGGTCTTGAAAACTCATCAGTTAAAACAGAAATAAATTATGATAATTTCGGATTAATTCCTGATATTTCTCAGATTTATGGGAGAGAGAAAGAACTGACATTATTAAAACAAAAGTTTTTTCAAAATACTCCCCCGTGTAAAATTATCGGAATTTTCGGAATAGCAGGAATCGGAAAAACATCTCTTGTTTGTAAACTGATTGAGCAAATTCAAGAGGAATTTACCCGTGTTATCTATTGGTCTTTTTTGAATCCTCCTTTACCCCTAGAATTTCTGGAAAATACAAGTAATATTATTTCAGAAAATATTAGTTTTAAGACAGAAGACAAATTTAAAATAAAACTGATAAAATTTATCAAGATACTAGCCAAATCTCGTTGTTTATTATTTTTAGATAATATTGATGCGATTATTGAGCATGAAAACTATCGAGAATATAGCGAAATTTTACAAGCAATTGGGGTTCTTCGGTTTGTCTTATGCAATAGACGGGAGTTATAAGGGATGGAACCCTTATAGAGAAAGACATTGGGCGATTTTTGTCAATTGTTTTTTATCTAAAGCGAACTAATCAATTAAATCCCTTACCAGATAAAGATTTTGTTGATTTATGCCCCCCTATCGAACCATAACAAGTAACGAAGAGCCGCAATTGGTCAGTCAAAGCACAACAGCTGTTTAATTATAACCAGTCGAAAAATCCCTCAAGAACTTGAATCGTTAGCGGGAAATAAAACTTCAACTTATTTCCGAGAGTTACAAGGACTTGACTATCAAACTGGACGGCAAATTTTGAGAGATATTGACACCTTTCATGGTTCAGAGGATGAATGGCAATTTTTAATTCAACAAGTCTGTCACGGCAATCCTTTATTCATCAAATCTATCGCTCATCATATTCAAGAAGTTCATCATAATAATCTCTCGGATTTTCTGTTAAAAGGGAATCTTCTGATAAAAAAAATTGAGTCTATTTTAAATTCTTACTTTCAGCAACTATCTAATTTAGAAAAAGCGATTATTTTTGAGTTAGCGATTAATCGAAATCCAGTTTCTTTGTCGGAGCTAGAACATAATATTATCATTGAACCTGACGGTAAAAGTATCCAAGAAGGGATCAGATCATTATCTAGCAAAATTCTGTTAGATAAAAAAGATGACTACTTGACAATACATCCTCTACTGATTGAATATTTCACTCAAAAAATTATTACCATAGCAACAGAAGAAATAAAAACTGAAAATTTCCAATTATTAAGAAGCAACTCCTTGACTAAAACTACTGTTCCTGATTATCTAAGAAAGATTCAAATTAATGTTATTTTACACCCAATAATTAAGAACTTAATCCATGATTTTCAAGAAAATAATCTGGAAAGAAAACTAATCGATTGTCTAAAGACATTAAAGCATCAACCTTCTGGACAAATTGGGAGCATTGCTGGCAATATTATCAACTTACTTAATATACTGAAAAATGGTCACTTAATCGGCTACGATTTTTCTCATCTCCCTATTCGACAAGTCGATTTTTCAAACATTAGACTCAACCAAGTAGATTTTTCCTATTCACAGTTTTTTGACTGTATTTTCCCTCAAACTTGTGGTAGTATTTTATCAATTTCTTGTAGTCAGTTTGATCCCTCTCTTCCAAGAGAATATCTTTTAGCAACTGGTGACAGTCATGGGATGATTTACCTCTGGAAAGTCAAACAAGACGGAAAATTAGAATTAAGCAAAAGCTTTCCTGCTCACGGAAGCTGGGTGTGGTCAGTAGCCTTAAATTCCGAGGGACAGTTACTAGCAAGTGGGGGACAAGACGGAATTATTAAAATTTGGTCTATTACAACAGATTTATCTATAAATTGTCACTCTTTGCCCCACCCTTCTCAAAAACATCATGCTCCTATTAGAGCAGTTGCTTTTAGTGCTGATAGTAAGTTTTTAGCCACAGGAAGTGAGGACAAAACCATCAAAATATGGTCAGTTGAAACAGGAGAATGTCTCCACACCCTTGAAGGACATCAAGAACGAGTGGGTGGTGTTACTTTTAGTCCAAATGGTCAACTTTTAGCCAGTGGCAGCGCTGATAAAACCATCAAAATATGGTCAGTTGACACAGGAAAATGTCTCCATACTCTTACAGGACACCAAGATTGGGTTTGGCAAGTTGCCTTTAGTTCCGATGGTCAACTTCTAGCCAGTGGAAGTGGGGATAAAACCATTAAAATATGGTCTATTATAGAAGGAGAATATCAAAATATTGATACTTTAGAAGGACATGAAAGCTGGATTTGGTCAATTGCTTTTAGTCCAGACGGTCAATATATAGCCAGTGGGAGTGAAGATTTTACACTGCGATTATGGTCAGTAAAAACCAGAGAATGTCTTCAATGTTTTGGGGGATATGGCAATCGATTATCATCGATTACTTTCAGTCCCGATAGTCAATATATCTTGAGTGGGTCTATAGATCGATCGATCCGATTGTGGTCTATCAAAAACCATAAATGTCTTCAACAGATCAATGGTCATACTGACTGGATTTGTTCAGTAGCTTTTAGTCCCGATGGAAAAACATTGATAAGTGGAAGTGGAGATCAAACGATTAGATTATGGTCAGGGGAAAGTGGCAAAGTAATTAAAATTTTACAAGAAAAAGATTATTGGGTTTTATTGTATCAAGTGGCAGTTAGTGCGAATGGTCAACTGATTGCTAGTACCAGTCATGATAACATCATTAAACTTTGGGATATTAAGACAGATGAAAAATACACTTTTGCTCCAGAACATCAAAAGCGCGTATGGTCGATCGCTTTTAGTCCTAATAGTCAAATATTGGTGAGTGGTAGTGGAGATAATTCTGTTAAGCTTTGGTCAGTTCCGAGAGGATTTTGTCTCAAAACTTTTGAGGAACATCAGGCCTGGGTATTATCAGTAAATTTTAGTCTTGATGGAAAATTAATAGCAACTGGTAGTGAAGATCGAACTATAAAACTCTGGTCTATTGAAGATAATATGACTCAATCTTTGCGAACTTTTAAAGGTCATCAAGGAAGAATCTGGTCTGTTGTCTTTAGTCCTGACGGTCAGCGATTAGCCAGTTCAAGTGATGATCAAACGGTCAAAGTTTGGCAAGTCAAAGATGGTAGATTAATTAATAGTTTTGAAGGTCATAAGTCTTGGGTATGGTCAGTGGCCTTTAGTCCCGATGGCAAGTTACTAGCAAGTGGGGGAGATGACGCAACAATCCGAATTTGGGATGTTGAAACAGGTAAACTTCATCAACTCCTGTGTCAACATACTAAAAGTGTCAGGTCAGTCTGTTTTAGTCCCAACGGTAACACATTGGCCAGCGCAAGTGAAGACGAGACGATTAAACTTTGGAACCAAAAAACAGGAGAATGTCAGAATACTTTACGCTCTCCTAGACTTTATGAACAAACCAATATTAAGGGAGTAGAAGGGTTGAATTATGAAACCATCAACACAATGAAAATTTTAGGAGCTTTTCTGTCACGTTGAAAAGAAGATAGAAGTTAGCCAAGGGAGTCTCAATGAGAGGTAATCCCGACCTGAAAATCCCTAAAACCCCACTTCATAATTCATAATTCATAATTCCCATGTAGTCTTAACGGGTTACTCCATCCACCACCGGACGGACATCGCTACCCTCAAAATAGCCGGGGTTGCCTGTCCAATTGAAATCCGACACGCGGATGTTGAGTATTCCCAACTGCAGCACCGGGTTATAGCGCAAAATTAAACTATAGGTGCGACGACTCCATTCGAGAAAATATTCTGTACTGATTTCCTTCGCTTGATCGACACTGTAAATACTCTGGAAACCCACACGAATCGGACCATATACCTGTTGAGTTATACCATAGGACATTGTTTGTTGATCAACAAAGCGATCAAAGAAAAAGGGTGATTGTCCGTTAACTAAACCCTGACTAAAACTGAGATTAAACCCGGTATAGTCGAACAAATTGCGGGAAAAACGCCCAAACTGTCCCAATAATCCCACAGTTCCCGTGACGGAATTTTGCGTCTCTCCATTAGTGTAATAACTGGTGACACCGGTGACACCAGTGACAAGAGCAATATAGGGTTGAACGGGAAGAGGAGAAAATCTTAAACCTTGGTCGGGAGTCGGTGGTAAAGTAAGGGCAGACCAGAGTAAAAAACTGCGATTGAGGGAGACAGCACCCTGAAAACGGCTTAAATTGGTCACATTATCCGTTGCATTGGCCGCTAAGAGATCACTGCGATCGGTGGGTGCGTTAACATTCTGAACAGAAGCTTGATAACTGAGTCTAATATCCGTATTGGGGACAACAATCACCGGTGAGGTCAAAATTGCCCCAAAACTGCTATTAACCGTCTGAAACCCCAAAGAACCGTTAAAGAGACGCTCGCGATAATTGTACTCCACATTGAGCAGATAGGGATCCTGCAACTGTCCGATCGTCTGTTGAAAGCGAATTTTAGAACGAACAATATTTTCGATCTGTTCCAAATCTAAATTAGAAAAAGAAGCTGTCGCTTGCAAAAACGAGCGCTCACCAAAATTAGTGGCAAAATTGCCCAACAAACCAAAAGCTTTCGGACTAAGGGGCGAAACTTCGCCACCTCCGGGGTTAGCTGAGGGAAAAGCATCGGGATTAAGGACTTTTTGAATTAAATATTGCGGTGTCAACTCAAAAAGAGTCTTCGGTGTCTCCACTAAAGTTAGGGGACTTTCTACGAAAAATCCGCCCCGATCCTCCCCATCATAGCCTGGGGCAATTAAAAAAGGACGACGACGACGGCGATCGAACGTAAGACTATTAATAAAAGTGGGTGCCACTACCCGTTGATCGAAAACCAACTGGGAATTACTCATCCGCAACTCATCGGTAAAGGGGCCGGTACTGCGAAAAGTGGCGGAATTAGCCCGAACTTCCAACTCAGGGGGGGAAAAAGGGTCATTAGTCAAACGCACATTAGTGGCATTCCACACCTTACCATCAAAATTCAAGCGTTCGGCCTGAAAACGGACACGATTAATCGTTCCCCCCGACGGACTACTAATATTCTGTCGATCGCGCCGACTGGGATCCTGTCCCCCGACGACAAATTGAAAACCCTCTCCCGTCGTGATTCTCTGCAAGGGTTGATTTAATGCCAAACGATCGGTTAGGGTTCCAAAAGAACTACTGGCCCCCACATCCGTGGGCAGCGTTTGCCCTAAATCCCTAGCGGTGCTGGGTTGAAAAATCTCCCCATTAGCATTAAATACCACACCGCTATCCTGGACGAAATAATATTCAAAGCGATCGCCGCGCAGGATTTGATCTCCCCGGGTTAGGATCACCTGGCCCTCCGCTACCGCTAACTTTTCGGGAAGATTAATCTGTAAGCGATCGGCTGTTAGTACACTTTGGGCAAAACGTAGGGTGACATTACCTCTAGCGGTGATAATCTGCCGATTTTGGTCAAATTCCTGCTCATCAGCCACTAATTCTAGAGGCTTTTCCTCTTCTGGATTAACTGCAGCGGTCTGAGCTAGGCTGTTATTGAGGGAAATCCAGTATTCTTGGCTGGTTTTTTCGCCTTTTTTCCTCACTAATAGCCGAGTCGAGCCATTTTTATGGTTAAGAGCTTTTTGATTTAATCCTGAAACTATCTCGGTTTCGGGATTAATGGTGACACCAGCGGCTGCAGGAGGTGGAGAATTCTGAACGGAAAGGGGTTTTCCTAAAGCTGCCGCATCACCCCCACTGCTAGGTAAAGGTTCCAGGGGAATACCCTGAGCGGGAACCAAGGGTTTTACCTCGACGATTTCCGGGGGTGGAGTGACGGTGAGGGGAATAGAAACGCTCTCTGCTGAAGGCTTTTTTGCCTCTAGAGGTGCTGGGGTGACAGGAAGGGGAACTACTGACGTGGGAATATTTTCAGCAACTTGGCGCTCCTCCGTTTCCGGTTCAGCTACAGTATTAATCAGGGCAGGTGGTTCAACAGCTAAGAAAAAAAAAGACATGACTGCACGAGTCGGCGATCGAAATAGAGGACGAGCGAACCTCAATGATACTACCACGATCATTATTTCTAGGGAGACAGGGAAAGTCCGATAACTTGTTCCCTGTGTCTCTACCCTAGAACCAGTTTGATAATTGTCTTCTACTCAAAGTCTTTGCGTCCAGGGTTACGGGTAGGATCGCCAGAAAGGAAGCCAAAGATAAAAAGTAAGACAAAGAAGGAAACAACGATATAAACGGCGATTTTTAGGGTTAACATTACTAAGACGTTCTCCTTAGACTAGATTAATTCAATAACAGGGGTGAGCATACCTTGACCTACTTTACCCTATTTCAGTGATCCCTGAACAGAGAAAAGTGATCAGTCTTCAGTTATCAGCCTACTGTTTACTGTTTACTGATCACTTAAAATACAACTAAATAGCCTATTTTTAGCCAATTTATGAATAATCTCGGTAAATTATATGTGGTGGGAACGCCGATCGGTAATTTAGACGATCTGACTTTCCGATCCCTGGCAACTCTCAAAAAAGTCGCTCTAATTGCCGCCGAAGATACCAGACACACCGGCAAATTATTGCAGCATTTTGATATTTCAACCCCTCAAATTAGTTACCATGAACATAATCGCCTTTCCCGTCTCGATCAGTTATTAAATATTCTCAGTCAAGGTCAGGATATCGCTTTAGTTACTGATGCGGGAATGCCGGGGATTTCTGACCCGGGTTATGAGTTAATTAAAGCTTGTATAGAAGCTCAGATCGAAGTGGTTCCCATCCCCGGAGTAACGGCGGTAATTACTGCTTTAGCGGTGTCGGGATTACCGACAGAAAGATTCTGTTTTGAAGGATTTCTTCCGGGTAAGGAAAAGCTGAAACAAGAGCGCTTAGAGGGTTTAAAAACCGAGACGAGAACGATGGTTTTTTATGAAGCACCTCACAAACTTATTAAGACTTTGGAGGATTTACGGGAAACTTTTGGACCCACGAGAAAGATAGTTTTAGGTCGGGAATTAACCAAGCTTTACGAAGAAATTTGGCGAGGAACTATCGACGAGGCGATTAATTTATATCGGGAGAATAAAACTCCTAAAGGGGAATTTACCATCGTAGTTATGGGCAACGATCAGGGCGATAATATCCAATTATCCGACGAGGAATTAAAACGGGAATTAAAACAAATTATAGAACGGGGAGTTAGTCGATCGCAAGCTAGCCGACAATTAGCACAAGTTACTAATTTATCCCGCAGTCGTTTATACAAATTAGCCCTAGAAATTTGATGATTATCAATTTTTATTCCCACCGCTAACCCTCGATTACTTAGCTGATTGAAGTAACAAAATTCCCCCGGCAGTTAATCCTAAAATATTGGGCAACCAAGCGGCCATCAATGGGGTTAAAACTCCGCCAATACCTAGGGAACTGGTGACAAAAGATAGGAGATAATAGGAGAAAATTAGGACAATACAAATACCAAAACTGGTGGCTTTATTAGAATTTTGGGGACGTAATCCCAAGGCTGCCCCAATCATGCCAAAAACTAAACAAACAAAGGGTAAAGATATTTTCTGCTCGATTTGAACCTGTAGTTTTCTAGTTTTGGTAGGATTGCCGCTTAATTGCAGTATTTCTAAGTATTCCCGCGCTTGTCTGAGGGTCATTTCTGAACCATCTCGACCTCGAAAAGCTAAATCTAAAGGGGTACGCGGTAGGGCTAATTGTTGATGTTGAAAGCGGACAATATTACGATAGGAACCATTAGGATCAATTAGATAAATTGTGCCGTTATAAAAATCCCAGATATTTTTTTCAATATTCCAAGAAGCTGTTTCTGAGGTAATAATTTGATTAACTTCTGGTTGGGTGCGATCGAGAATGGTTAAACCTAACATTTCTTGACCGTTAAATCTTTCGGCATAAAATAACCTTCTTAATACCGTTTGCGCTTCCCCTCCATCTGGTGGCCGCACTTTGCCGTATTCAGGATAAATAATATTATCTTCAATAAAAGACTTGCGATTTGGTCGCAGAGCTTTCGTCATGGTAGCATTAGCTTCATAACTGGCAGCCGGGGCTACATAATCATTAAAAATGTAGGTTAATCCTGTCACTATTAAACTTAGCACAATGGCGGGAATTATTAGGCGATAAACACTAATTCCAATACTTTTAAAAGCAATTAATTCGCTATCACTGGCTAAACGACTGTAGGCCATTAAAGCTGCTAAAAGTATCGACATGGGAAAGGCTAAAACGATAAACTCTGGCATTTTTAATAAGAGAATTTTTAGGGCCAAAGTAAAAGGTAAACCCGACTCAGTAATGCGTCGCACTAAATCAAATAAAGTCCCGATCGCCACTCCCAAAGAAGTGAATAAACCCATACCAAATAGAAAGGGTAATAATAACTCGACAAAAATATAGCGGTCTAAGATGGTAAATCCTGGTACTCTACTTAAATTTCCTTGCCAATTGCTAACTTTCATGATATAATACAGCGATTTTTATTAATAACAATTATCTTAAGAAATTATCACCCAAATAATACTGACGCACCAGAGGATTATTATACAGTTCTTCGCCACTTCCCGCCGCTAAAATCTGCCCTTCGCGCATAATATAAGCCCGATTAGTGATAGCCAAAGTTTCTCGCACATTGTGATCAGTAATTAAAATTCCCATCTGACGATCCCTTAAACCAGCAATCATCGCTTGAATCTCGGACACGGCGATTGGATCCACCCCAGCGAAGGGTTCATCTAATAACAAAAATCTTGGTCCGTTGACTCCCACCGCTAAAGCGCGAGCTAATTCTGTCCTTCTTCTTTCTCCTCCAGAAACGTAGGCGCCTTTAGTGCCAACAATCTTATCGAGGCGAAATTCTTTTAATAAATCATAGAGACGATTTGCCCGTTGGGAAAAGGGAACCCCCGACTGTTCTAGGGCTAACTGAATATTTTCTGCTACAGTTAAATAACGAAAAATACTGGCCTGCTGCGTCAGATAGCCAATACCCAGACGCGCCCTTTGATTAAGGGGTAATTTAGTAATTTCTTTTTGATCGAGCCAAACACGTCCTAGATTCGGTTTAATTAATCCCGTGGCGATATAAAAAGTTGTGGTTTTTCCCGCACCATTTGGTCCTAATAACCCGACAATTTCCCCCGGGGCAACAGTAATACTCACCCGGTTAACCACGAGCCTTTTCCCGTAGGATTTATGGATATTTTCTAATACTAAAGTCATCTTTATCCGGTGTTGGGGTGTGGGGTGTAGGGTGTGGGGTGTGGGGAAGTGG
>NZ_JADEVX010000129.1:0-12570 GCF_015207925.1 Microcystis sp. LEGE 00066
ACAATTATTTTTTTCTCTTGAATTTTCTCTTTCTCGCTCCATACCCCTTTTAATGCTATATATTCTCATTAACCCTTTTAACCTTTGAATTAATTTTAGTTATTATGTACTACTTTAATGGCTTTTTTGATCTGTGACAGTTGAGGGTGCGGAATGTGGGATTGAAAGATTAAATCATACCTTTCGACAAAGGATTTCTCGGCTGGTGGCTCTTCTCGTTTCTGTCTGGAAGGAAGAAGAATAGGGATAATTTTCCAGAAATATAGTCTTCAAAGCCCTGCCTAGCAAGAATTCTACGAATGATAAGCACTGATTATCACACAAAGTCGAGAAGAGCCGGCTGGTGAGAGAGAGTCTATCTTTCTCTAAAAAAATGGAGAATCACGTTGGGGAACCCTTTGGTATTTTATCCATGACTACAATGCACAGCAAAGCAAAGGATTAAGCTGCCATCACTACTACCGAATCACCACCGCTCCAAGTTGCCAATCCGATAGCTTGCGGTATTGACAAATGGGGTAGATGCTCTGATACTATGCACCACCACTGCTTGAGATATTTGTTTTTCAGCATTGCCTTTCACGATGCTCCTCTAAATCTCTAGCTTGATTTTCTGTGACTGCTCACCTTTTTGTAATAAATCTACACCTGTCAGAACGGGTGATGGGGGTAGAGGTGGACAGTGCGATATTTGGATGAGTTAGCCCGCAGTCGCGGCTATAATGTGGTTAAAAGGATGACAGCTTGGACAAAGTTAATCACGGCAGTCCCGGGGAGGAAAAGCGCAACTAGAGACGCTCGTGACGGGAGTGCATACCAGGGTCGATAATTTTTGCTTATGGAATCGTAAAATGCTTACTAGGCAACACTTTTAGGACTATTTTTGGAAAAAAACTATCAGTATAGACCTCGTTTCCACACAGAAATCAGAAGAGCCCCCAATCTAGAATGATAAAATAGGTGAAGTTCAAAGCATCATTCATTAGCTATGACCACAACCTACAAAGTAGAAATTTCTCATTTAGGAACAATACAAACGATCGAAGTTAGGGAAGATCAAACTATACTACAAGCGGCCTACGATGCGGGGATTGACTTACCCAGTTCCTGCAATGCGGGCGTATGTACTACCTGCGCCGCTCAACTTTCCCAGGGTAGCGTCGAACAAGGTGAGGGCATGGGATTATCCCCCGACCTGCAAAAAGAAGGCTATGCTTTGTTATGTGTGGCCTATCCTCGCTCGGATATTAAACTGGAATCTGGCAAGGAAGAAGTAGTTTATCAACGTCAATTCGGAAAACCCTAGGCCAAACTGGGTTTAAGACGGGAAATTTTCGGGGGTTTCCCCCCAAAAAACCAGATTTTGAGCCAATAGAACCGGCAAACCCTAACTAATAAGGGAGAACTTTTGCTCTGCACTCTTGAGAGCTGCTTTCATGAAACCAGAAAAGAGAGGATGAGCTTTATTGGGACGAGAGCGAAATTCGGGGTGAAATTGGGTAGCAATAAAGAAAGGATGTTTTGGTAGTTCGATAATTTCCACCAAACGACCATCGGGAGAAGTGCCACTCACCAGATAACCAGTCTCAAAAAAGAGACTACGATAGGCATTATTGAACTCGTAACGGTGACGATGGCGCTCATAGATAACCTCTTGACCGTAGAGAGAGAAAGCTAGACTATCGGGATTTAAACGACAGGGATAGAGACCTAAGCGCATTGTTCCCCCTAAATCCACCACATCTGCTTGTTCTGGCAGTAAATTAATCACTGGATTCGGTGTATCTTCTTCAAATTCGGAACTATTGGCCCTTTCCAATCGGGCCACATTGCGACCCCATTCGATAATCGAACACTGCATCCCTAAACAGAGACCCAAAAAAGGAATATTATTGACCCTAGCATACTCGATCGCCTTAATTTTGCCATCCACACCCCTAATCCCAAAACCACCTGGTACAACAATACCGTCAACACCGCTTAAATGAGATTCGGCCGAATCCTTGTCCACATCTTCGGCACTTACCCAACGCAATTCTATCTCGCTATTAAGGGCAATGGCAGCGTGTTTAAGGGCCTCCACCACCGAGAGATAAGCATCCCCCAACTGCACATATTTCCCAACGATAGCTATCTCTAATTTTTGACTAGGGGATTGCATCTGTCGGATGAGATTTTCCCACTCCTCCAGATGGGGGTATCGGGGACCCAGGTTTAATAATTCTAGGGTTTGTTGCGCTAATCCCTCTTTTTCCAGATTGAGAGGAACTTCATAGATACTGCTGGCATCCTGAGCAGTAATCACCGATTCCACCGGCACATCACAGAAAGCTGAGAGTTTTTCTTTTAACCCCGGTTGTAGGGGTAGATGACAACGACAGACTAACACATCTGGTTGAATACCGATCGATCTTAATTCCTTGACCGAGTGTTGCGTCGGTTTCGTTTTCATCTCCTTAGCGGCCGGAATCCAAGGAATTAGGGTAACGTGCATATAAACCACGTTATTTCGACCCACATCCTTCCTAAATTGCCTAATTGCTTCTAAAAAAGGCAAAGATTCGATATCTCCCACCGTACCACCAATTTCTGTAATGACAATATCGGGGTTAGTATCTTTGGCCACCCGGAGAATCCTTTCCTTGATTTCGTTGGTAATATGGGGAATTACCTGCACGGTTCCCCCCATATAAGCACCACGGCGCTCTTTATTCAATACCGCTTGATAAATCGAGCCAGTAGTCACGCTATTGAGACGGGAGAGTTCCGTATCGGTAAAACGTTCGTAGTGGCCAAGGTCGAGGTCGGTTTCGGCCCCATCATCGGTGACAAATACCTCTCCGTGTTGAAAAGGACTCATCGTACCCGGATCCACGTTGATATAGGGGTCTAATTTCAGAATTGAGACGGAATAATCCCGACTTTTTAACAATCTTCCCAAACTAGCAGCGACAATTCCTTTCCCAATACTGGAGACAACTCCCCCAGTAACAAAGACAAATTTACTCATAAAATTTTTCCTGCGATCGATTATACCTAGCAAGGGGTAAGAGTTTTCGGGATGGGGTTGACCCGTCAGAGAAGCCGAAGGGCGGTGTCATTTTCCCAGATTTCATTATAACTGGATGATCTATGCCCCGATCCTCGTTTTAGCTCCCTCTCGAAAATCTATTGCACCACAGCCTTCACTCACCTTCAACCCAATCATCTAATTTTTCCGCTACAATCGAGAGTACTAAGACTCAGGCAATTGTAAACTAATATTCATGATAGATTTTAATACCCTCGCTGAATTTTCCCGCAACTATTGCGTCTCGATTTGTGCCTTTTTAGTACCCGCTAACTTAGTAACCACCCTTTTAACCGTTCTTTTTCTCTATTTCGGTCGTCCTACCCGTCAAATCTTCCCCATTGCTTCCCTAGCTTTGTTGTTCGCCATCACCATGTTTCTCCACGTCGCCACTTGGTTAATGATTGGTGTGGTTATGGCCCCCACTTTTATCCTCTTTGGACTGGGTTTAACCTGTTTTGTGATCAATCTTCAAGCCATCAGCGATCGCCAAAGTTTGGAACAGTTATTAAATACTGGGGTTAGTCGTCTGGCCCGCTCTTTCAACTAAGGAAAAGTGCCAAGACTCCCCACTTCCCACTTCCCACATAGTTGAACCAATAGGCTAATCTTGATGCGTCCAAGAGCGATGATCCAGACGCAAACCCCAATCGAGCAGATAACCAATCGCACCAATAACGAGAATCACTGCCATCAACTCTGAATAGGCGAGTCGATCGCGTGTATCAAGAATATAATAACCCAAACCCGCACTAACCACCAGCATTTCCGCCTGGACAAGAACGATCCAGATAATACCTATAGCCAAACGGAAACCAGTTAGGAGATGGGAGAGGATCGCAGGCAGAATAATCTGGAAAACCGTTTCCCCTCGGGTAGCACAGAGACTGTGGGCTAAAGTCAACCAAGAGCGATCAACCGCATTAACCCCAGCAGCCGTATTGAGAAGGATCGGCCAGATAGCCGCCACCGTCAGCAAAAAATACACAGGTAGATCACCAATTCCCAAAACCATCACCGCTAAAGGCATCCAAGAAAGGGGCGAGATCATGGGTCGAAATTGAAATAGGGCCGACAAAGCCGATTCAAGGGAGCGATACAACCCGATTAATACCCCCAACGGCACACCGATGGCACTAGCGAGAACCAAGCCCACAATAACCCGGCGGCAACTGGTGAGGATATGGGGCATAATCTCCCCCCCAACAAAAGGACGTAATAAAGCGACAAAAGATCGCTCAGGGGAAAAATCATTTAAAATCGGGTTTGAGTGCCATAGAGGACTGGTAAATAGCCACCAGAGCAATAATCCAAAACCCATACCCCATAAGGGTAGTAAAGCTCTTGGCGGGGAGGTCAAAGATTGTGACTTCATAGGTTCGGACCCTTAAAATTTGATCGTCTCGATGCGGGAGAGATTATTCGGTAAGCCAAAAGCTTTCGGTCCGCCCACCTGTTGCAAGGCATTACGGACAAAAGAGTCATCCACGAGATACCGCGCCACCTGTCGGGGTTGCAGTTTTTGGAGAAAATCCGTATTTCCTTCTACCTGAGTGGTTTTGAGCAAGCGTACCAGTTCCGACCTATAGGAAGGGAAAGGATAGGGCTGGAAATCGATCCGGTTGACTTACCAAGCTGGATTCTCGATCGCCCCGTCTTTCTTATAGAAATTGCGATCATAGTAAGTAAGCGCCCGTTGCAATACCGGCGGCGGGTGAGGGGTATATTTTCCACCATCTTTAGAGAGAATCCGGGCCACTTCCGAGCGATTGCTCCGGGACCAGAGTTGGGCTTTAACGAGGGCGTTTACCACCTTCTGAGTCCATTGTTTCCGTTGTCTAATATCCTCCTCGTGAACAAAGACAACGCAACAGGCGTGATTCTTCCAGACATCGCCGGTGAAACGGAGAACCAGAACCCTACCGGTTTTGAGATTTTCCGCTGCCACGTTGAAAGGTTCAGCAACGATATAACCACCGATGCTCTTATTGGCGAGGGCTGATACCATATCCGGGGGCGGGAGAACCACTAGATTAACCTCGTTAGAAGCGATCGGCGCGTCCTTGGCTTTGCGAACTATTTTCAGCCCGTTACGTTGTAAGAGTTGTTGCAAGCAGCAATTCTCATTTTAAGGTTTCATGACATTAAAACCCTTGCACCTAGAGGGGTTAATAATTCTTAACGAATCTCTAGATCGCTGAAACAACGCAAAATCGTTTCAAAATGAGAATTGCTGCTCTCTTGGGTTTGGTGGGTAAAATGTATTCTAAGATACAGTCCTGCGGGCGAGCGAGTGAAACGAACCACAAAGACACAAAGACACAAAGGACACAAAGATCGATCGCTCTTATATAATTTAAACTTATCACACAAGGTCGAGAAGAGCCGACGATATTGCAGATTATAATTAATGAAACAGGTTTTGTTGCTATAGGGATTCGTTTTGTCCAACCATTACCGATGAAGATGATTGGCAACCTTGCCAAGAATTAGTGGTACAATTACCAAATAAACAGTAATTTTTTCCATAAGTATCTAAGCACAATTAATTACACATCTAAGCCACTACTCCGTCAGACTTCTGCTGTGAGTAAACAGTGAACTGAAAACTCAAATCCGATCCCTAATAGCTTTATCCCGTCTCCTGTCTCGACTAGGAAATTAATTTTGCACGACTACTTAACCCTAATCCCTCACCCCCAATAAAATTATGATGCACGGTTTTATTCCCCCCCATCGTTATTTTCCCTATCTTACTTGGACCGATATAGATTCAATGCTAGATAAGGAAAATGTGGTAATTATTCAACCCATCGGTGCGATCGAACAACACGGACCCCATCTCCCTATTGCTGTCGATGCTGCCATTAGTTTAGGGGTTTTGGGCAAAGCTTTCGAGAAATTAAATACAAATGTTCCCGCTTTCGCTTTACCCTGTCTCTACTACGGAAAATCTAACGAACATTGGTCTTTTCCCGGTACGATTACCCTCTCGGGAGCCACCTTATTAACCCTCATTCAAGAGATAGCTGAAAGTCTCTATCGTTCGGGTTTTCGCAAGTTAGTATTAATGAACTCCCACGGCGGGCAACCGCAAGTTATGGAAATTGCTGCTAGGGATATTCATCAACAATATCCCGATTTTTTAGTATTTCCTTTTTTCACTTGGCGAGTTCCCCACAATGCGGCTGAATTATTCTCGGAATATGAATTAGAATACGGTATTCATGCAGGAGATGTGGAAACTAGCATTATGTTATCATTACTGCCAGAACAGGTCAAAATTGAGCGGGCTGTCCGAGAATATCCCCAGGGTTTGCCAGAAAATAGTTTATTAACTATGGAAGGAAAATTACCCTTTGCTTGGTTAACTAAGGAATTAACTAAAAGTGGAGTGATGGGAGATGCTACTAATGCAAGTAAAGAAAAAGGCGATCGATTATTAGAATCCGTTGCTAATGGTTGGGTACAGGCGATCATTGATGTTTATCGATTCCGTCAACCGAAGTTATCTTAATAGAAGATTAATCAGAATTGTTAATAAGCTGTACTGCATTTAAACTGCCTATTTGTAATTTTCTTACAAAGGATAAAACTCCATCTTCCTTTTCCTTTGATTCGGGAAGTTTATCATTATCTTGTATTAGCATCAACAGAGAAAATTTTAACCAGGCTTCGGGTAGTTTTTAGCATAACTATATAATCTCAATTATGAGCTTTATTTTTGAGATTTTAGAAATTTTGTAACCAGTAATAAAAAGAAAACAAACGACATTTTTTACCATATTTTTTGTACGGGATAAGAATCGAAAACAGAATCAACACCCCGGATAATTAGGTTTTCTGTAATTGCTTGAGAAATTAATAAACGATCAAACGGATCTTTGTGATAATAAGGTAAGGTGTCTAATGTCCAAATATGAGATAATTTCAGGGGTAAAATCTGCACATCATTAATTTTAGTTCGATCTTTAACTATTTCCGAGAGAGAAATATCTAAATTTAATTTGCCTAACTGTACTTTGATCTGTATTTCCCAGACACTGACCAAACTCAAGAAAAGAAGATTATTTCTATCTTCTAGTATCTTAATTGCTGATGAGGAAAGCTGAGGAGAATTCTGGGAAAATTAGATTAAAGTGTGACTATCTAAGAGAATATTCATGAGTCAAAATTTCAGAAATTATCGGGTAAGGGTTGATTGAAATCATCACTCATCCAAATTTTTCCCTGATGCAACCCAAAGACTCGTTTTTTAGGGGAAGATAACGGCTCCTTTTCCTCCGTGAGAGCTTCTACATATTCTAAGATTTGTTTTTGTTTATCTAGAGGAATTTCCTGTAGGTTGTTAATAATGCTTTCTGTAATTTTATTGCCAGAAATAGTCATGGTTTTCTCAATATATACTGAAATCTACGATGGAAGCTTCATGATAGCATTTTAAACATAAATAAAGTTAATTTTTGTAGAACCACTTCCCCAACTTGTTTAAGAGAGTTCCTGCAAAAATCAGGTTCTTCGGTTTGTCTTATGCAATAGACGGGAGTTATAAGGGATGGAACCCTTATAGAGAAAGACATTGGGCGATTTTTGTCAATTGTTTTTTATCTAAAGCGAACTAATCAATTAAATCCCTTACCAGATAAAGATTTTGTTGATTTATGCCCCCCTATCGAACCATAACAAGTAACGAAGAGCCAAAAATCAAAAATCTTCCGTGAGGAGACTCCGAGACGGTTTACAAGAGGAGAAAAAAGACAAGAGACAACTATTCTGTCCATAAAACCCAAGATTATGTCAAATTTATCTGAGGTTTTCGATATTTTGAGCCGATAGCACCTCGAAAACTTACTTTTACAGGAGGTTTAAGCTAAATTAATCCTATTATTAAGGATATTAGTTAGAGCAGTTATCTTAATGAGCAGGTACGAAGTTTTCGTTTTCGGGAGTCGGTCTTCCATACCAAATTAGATTACACTTCATCTTTATGAGAAACACTGTAACAGACAGAAATTAGCTGTTTCAGTCCACTAGGGCTGCTGACTTAGAAAAAATTGCGTTAGAATTAAAGAAATATTACAAGTGATTGACAAAAATGAGTAAGCCTGATATAGAAACCATTGCCCTGCAGTTAGAAAGCAGCAACTCCAAAGATCGTCTGCTGGCCTTGGCATCCCTGCGAGAAGTGGCCCCGGAGGAGGCTGTACCCTTGATCAAAAAAGTCCTTTATGATGAAATGCTGCCAGTGCGATCGATGGCTGTCTTTGCTTTGGGAGTCAAACAAACCGAGGAATGCTTTCCTATTCTGGTGGATTTGTTAGCCAATGATGCCGATTATGGCATTCGCGCCGATGCTGCGGGGGCTTTAGGTTATTTAGAAGATATTCGCGCTTTTGAACCCCTACAACGGGCTTTTTACGAAGACACGCAATGGTTAGTCCGCTTCAGTGCCGCCGTCGCTTTGGGCAATTTGCGCGATATTCGGGCTAAACAGGTGTTATTATCGGCTCTCGATAGTAACGAAGCGGTTATTCAACAGGCCGCTATTGCTGCCCTTGGGGAAATCAAAGCAGTGGAAACCGTCGAGAAGCTTTTAACCTTCGTTAACTCCGATGACTGGTTAATCCGGCAGCGATTAGCGGAAGCTTTAGGCCATCTTCCGGCGGAAAAAACGATCGCAGCCTTAAAATTTTTGGTCAAGGACGAACATCCACAAGTGCGCGAAGCGGCCCGTTTATCCTTGCAAAAATTGGCCAACGTCTAGGGATAGGATAGAATAAATAATCTATTCTTCCAGAGCGATCAATCTTTGCCTACAGCCATTCATGGACATTCAAGAATTTATTAATCTCTGTGCGGGTAAATGGTTTTCTCAGCGCACCAGTTATCAATTAGCTGCCCAAAAAGTTGCCAATAATAAAGCAGAAATCACCATCGATTTGCTGGCTGCCGATGCTGCCGATGTGGTGCAATTATGTTTAGGAAATAACTGTCAGTCCCAGGCCAGTCTAGGGGGATGGAAAACGACTTGGGATAATTCCGTGGACTATGGACAACCGAAAAAAATCGGTTCTAGCTATTTAGTTTGGCTGCCCTCAGAGAATTCTTGGCAAGGAAAATTAATCACATCGGACGGTAAATCGGCAGCGCTGGGAGAATATCATCTCAGAAGCGATCAAGCTTTAACTTTAACCATCGAGGATAATCACCATCGTATCGAGGAAAGAATCTGGTTTGCTAGTCCTAATCTGAGATTGCGTACCAGTATTATTCAGTCAGCCAATGGCGATCGCCAGACGGTTTTCTATTCGGAAATTCGCAAAATGGTTGCTCCTAAGTAGCTGCCATCCCCAATCTCTGAGGTGGGGAAGACAGGATTAATCTTCCACCACTCCAGTCAAATCCTCCTAACGTCGGCCGCGTCTGCTGCTGCCAAAACCACTGCGACTAGGGGTACGACGGGAACCAGAGGAACCGAAACTAGGAGAACGTTTGACATTATCAGATTTACCCGAATTCTTCAGGGTACTGGAACCATAACCGGAACCACTGGGTTTTGTGGTGGTGGTGGTGCTGCGATTGGGACTAGAGGAAGTATTACTAGGATAACGACGTAAATTGCCAGTAGAACGGAGAGTTTGTCGGTTTTTGACTGCCGGAGGTGGACTATTATGTTTAGTCCGGTATTGATCCACTGCCTGATTATAGGTGGAACCGTAACCACCAAAACCGGTCATCACACCTCCCGGAGTATAAAGGGGAGGAACGTAGTATTGAGGACGAAAGAGCAAACTACCCAAAGCTTGACCAGCAACAGCACCGAGAAAAGGACTCCAAAAACTCGATTCTTGCCGAATCACCACGGTTTCCTGTTGTCCGGTTTGGGGATTGTTCCGCACTTCCGTGACATTATGGACATACTCGATTTTAAAATCTTCGGTCATGTACAGGGTAGCCTGATCGCCGTTGATTTCCACCGCAGTTTTTTCCCCTTTAGCGATATCCTCCTCGGTTAATCTAGCCATTTGCAGGTTAGTGGTGCGAAAGAGGGGAGAAGTCCCCCCAGGGGTGTTTAACAGCATTAAGGTATAAGTGCCATCTCCGTCATCGTAGGTAGCTTGTTGCACCTCGTAGCGACCGCTACTAACCTGATTGGATTCTCGTCTTACACTACTGTTATTAGCTGACGGTGACTGAGTTTGATTTGACGAGGAACCACAGGCCACCGTTGTGCAACAAAGGGTAAGAATTAAAAAGATTGTCGTTACTTGGCGCAGCATAAGGGCAAAATTAAGACTATAAAGGCAGCAATTCGGGGAAATTGAGTAATAGTTGCTCATTGGTCAATTCATCTCCCAATTGAGCAGGAGAAAAATGTACCTGAATGGCACGCAGCCGACCTTGGTAGTGAAGGTTAATTATTGATTTTAAACCATCTTCCAGGGCCTCTCGATCGGCTAGGCTAGTTTCTAAAGCAGCACTCTCACCCTCGAAGGCTATTGTGATCATAACAACTAAGTTATCGGTGACGGGTAAAGTTAAGGGTTCGTTTTCCCCCACTTCCCCAGACACCGATTCACTTAGGTATCTGGCCGCGGAATCGGTAAACAGTTCGTTAACGTAGTCTCCCGCTTCCCCCTCACTCCAAAAAATATCGCCCTCATTAGCCACAGAAAACCAATAGAGGTTCATCTGCAGCAGATTTTGACAAATTTCTACTAAACCCTCTCCCATGACCTCTAAATCGCCTTCGGAATCGATCGCCTCCCGGCCGGTACGATTAAGAATACCGATCAGCGGTGCGACTTCTTGGCCGTAGAGATGCAAAAATAAGCGACAGACCACATAGCGAGTTTTTCCCGCAAATTTCTTGAAGCGATCGCCTAAAGAACCCATAATAGACCTCTGGTAAAAATCAAAAATTGTCGTTAAGGTTAGGAGTCGGTCGTCAGGAGATAGGAGTCAGGAGATAGGAGTCAGGAGATAGGAGTCAGGAGATAGGAGTCAGATAGGAGTCAGGAGATAGGAGTCAGGAGATAGGAGACTTTTTTATTTATTCTCCCCACTTCCCACTTCCCACTTCCCACTTCCCACTTCCCATTTTCAAGTCAGTAGTCTTGAAGCCATCAGCTGGATCAAGGTGATAATCAAGTAAATAGCCAAAAAAGCCCTCAGCTTTTATTTATTTTGCCATTTTCTAGGCTTCTATGCCTTGATGCCCTGTTAAGTAGTCGGACATAAATTCTGTTGTCTATCTTAAGAAATGTAAATTGCCGCAATTCTTCCTGATGACCGACTCCTGACTCCTGACTCCTGACTCCTTACCCCACAGTTAACTTTACTTTTGTCCAACTACTTAACAGTCTATAATGACTTAGAATCCTATTGGTGTGAGCAAATGGCTGTCCAACTACAACAAGCTTTAGTGGTTGCTTCCTATATCTTGAAACAGCGTCTAGCAGGAAAAAAGCGTTTTCCCTTAGTTTTAATGCTAGAACCCCTATTTCGCTGTAATTTAGCCTGTACTGGCTGCGGGAAGATTCAACATCCCCCGGAAATCCTCCGCAATCATCTTACCCCAGCAGAATGTTTCGCAGCGGTGGAAGAATGCGGGGTTCCCGTGGTTTCCATTCCTGGGGGTGAGCCGCTTTTACATCCACAAATCGATGAAATTGTCAAAGGTTTAGTGGACAGAAAAAAATTCGTCTATCTGTGTACCAATGCCCTGTTATTGGAGAAAAGCCTAGATAAATTTACTCCTTCCCCCTATCTTACCTTTAGTGTCCATCTGGATGGTCTCAAAGAACATCACGATCGCTGTGTGGATCGAGAGGGAGTATTCGATAAGGCAGTACAAGGGATTAAAGCAGCGAAAGCGAGAGGTTTTCGGGTTACTACTAATACCACGGTTTTTGAAGGCACAGATCCGCGAGAAATGCAGGAATTTTTTGATTTTCTCGCTACTTTGGGTATCGATGGCATGATGATTTCCCCGGGTTATAGTTATGAGTGGGCCCCGGATCAAGACAGTTTCTTGAAACGGGAGCAAACCAGAGCTTTATTCCGAGAAATTCTCTCACCCTGGAAATCAGGTCAGAAAAAGTGGAATTTTAACCATAATCCTCTCTTTCTCGATTTTCTCATCGGTGAACAGGACTATGAATGCACGCCTTGGGGTAGTCCTAGCTATAGTCTTTTAGGATGGCAAAAACCCTGTTATCTGCTTAACGAAGGTCATTACAAAAGCTTTCGGGAACTTTTAGAAGAAACCAATTGGGATAACTACGGTCGGGCCAGTGGCAATCCTCAATGTGCCGATTGTATGGTACATTGCGGCTATGAACCGACCGCGGCCATGGCAGCTTTTAAACCGGCTAATATGGGACGTGCGATGCAGAGTCTCATCGGAGTCTAATCTAGGGTCTGCTGAATAAATCTAAAAACCTTGTTGGATAAGAGTTTTAGACTTTTTTCCCATCAAAAAGTGCCAGACCTTGGGG